>JANMVY010000336.1:0-12250 GCA_031393535.1 Actinomycetes bacterium
CGCGGCGAGCTCCAAGAGCGCATCGCCGACCTCGAGGCGCTGCTCGCCTCCGAAAGCCGCCAGCGCCGCACGGTGTTGAGCGAGTTGCGCGAGCTCGTCGACGCGTACGGCACCGATCGGCGCAGCGTCGTCGTCCGCGCCGGCGAGCTCCCGGTCTATGTTCCCCCGCCCGATGAAGAACGGGCGCTCACCGATGAGCCGTGCATCATCACCCTCACCACCACGGGCAAGGTCGGCCGTGAACCCGCCACCGGAGCCAAACGTGCCACGCCCGGTCGCGACGACGTCATCGCGGCGACCACGCTGTCGTCAACCTTCGCCGCAGTGCTTGCGATCACGAGTGAAGGCCGCGCGCTGCGACTGCAGGGTGTCGACATCGACGAGGTCACCGGTCGCTCGCGGGGCGCTGACGTCGCGAAGAAGTTCAGTGCGAACAAAGGCGAGGTGGTGCTCACCGTGGTGTCGCCCGACACCGAGTCGTTGGTACTGGTCACCCAGTGTGGCCTTGCCAAACGACTGACTCCCGATGTCGTCGCCGACCTCCGTCACGGCAAGCCGGTGATCGCGCTGAAGGGCACCGACAAGCTCGCCCTGGCCTTCAGCGCGCCCGACGGTGTCGACATCGTGCTCGTCACATCCGACGCGCAGGTGTTGCGCACCTCGGTCGACAACATCAGCGCGCAAGGCGCCGCGGCGGCGGGTGTCTCGGGTATCAACACGAAGGGTGCGGTGGTCATCGGCGGCGGGCCGATCTTCGGCGACGCGGTCATCGCCACCCACACCGACACCGGGGCCGCGAAGGCAACGCCCGCCGACGACATCCCGAGTTACGGGCGCGGCAGCGCTGGAGTACGGCTCACCAAGCTCGCCGACGGCCAACGCCTGACCGGCGTGTTCGTCGCCGAGATCGAAAGCATCCAGACCGTCATGGGCAGCGATGACAACCCGAAGGTGGCCGACCCGAACCCAGTCGGTTTCCCGGTGGCGCCCTCCAAGCGCGACCTCGTGAGCGTGCTCGGCGATCGCCCGGTGCTCGGGCTCGGCGCGGCGCGGTGGTGACCCCCATGGGCAAGACCGGATACGACGCCGACGCCATCCAGACCCTCGAAGGGCTCGACGCGGTCCGCAAGCGGCCGGGCATGTACATCGGTGGCACCGGCAACGCGGGCCTGCTCCATCTCGTATGGGAGCTCATCGACAACGCGATCGACGAAGCCGCGGCCGGTCACGCCAACCGCATCGAGGTCGTCTTCCACCGTGACCGCTCGGTCGAGGTCAGCGACAACGGCCGCGGCATCCCGGTCGACAAGCACCAGAAGAAAAAGGTCTCCGCGCTCGAGGTGGTACTCACCGAACTGCACGCGGGCGGCAAGTTCGGCGGTGGCGCGTATGGCGCATCGGGCGGGTTGCACGGTGTCGGCGCGTCGGTGGTCAACGCGTTATCGCAGAAGCTCGTGGCCGAGGTCGATCGTGACGGCGTCACCTACCAACTGTCGTTCCAGGACCGCGTCGCGGGGCATTTCGACGAGCGAGGCAAGTTCAAGGCCAGCCACGATCTCCGCACGGTCAAGAAGATCGCGCCGAAGAAGACCGGCACGCGCATCCGCTTCTGGGCCGACTTCGACATTTTCGAACCCGACGCATCCATCGACGTGCGTGAGGTACGCGAACGCGTGACCACCATGTGCTTCCTCGTACCCGGGCTCAAGGTGGTGCTCGTCGACAAACGAGCGGGAGCATCCGGCGACCCCGAGGAGTTCGTCTCGCGGGGTGGCCTCGCCGATTACGTCGACTATCTCTCCGTCGGCGACGGTGTCACCGAAGTCATCACGCTCACGGGCCTCGATGTCTTCGACGAGAAGGTCCCCGTCGACGGAAAGATGGCGATGGTCCAACGCGACTGCCGCGTCGACGTCGCGCTGCGCTGGGTGAAGGGCTACGAGTCCACCATCGTGTCGTTCGTGAACACCATCCCCACGTCGCACGGCGGCACCCACGTCGCCGGCTTCGAGCGGGCGCTCACACGCGCGGTGAACGATGTGCTGCTCGCCGGCACCAAGAAGCTGGCAAAGTTCGCGAAGGACGGCGACGACCGCGCCCAGAAGTCCGACGTGCAAGAAGGGCTGGTCGCCGCGATCAAGGTGACCTTCCCCGAACCACAATTCCGCGGGCAGACCAAGCAGGAGCTCGGCACGCCCGCGGTGCAATCCATCGCATACGAAATCGTCAAGCAGGGCCTCACCGACTGGTTTTCGGGCGACGGCAAGAAGACCCACGTCAACGCCATACGCGACAAGATCACCAACGCGGTCATCAACCGCGTCACCACCAAACAGGCGCTCGAGACCAAACGCAAGGCCAACGCGCTCGGCTCCACGGGCCTGCCCGACAAGCTCGCCGACTGCCGCTCCCACGGCATGGACAGTGAGCTCCTCGTGGTCGAGGGCGACTCCGCCGCAGGCCCGGCCAAAGAAGGCCGCAACAGCGAGATACAAGCCGTGCTGCCGCTGCGGGGCAAGATCGTCAATGCGGGCAAGAGCACGATGAAGCAGGTGCTCGACAACGCCGAAGCACAAGCGTTGTTCACGGCGATCGGGGCCGGTTCGGGGAAAGACTTCACACTCGGCGACGCTCGCTACGGCCGCGTGATCATCCTCGCGGACGCCGACGTCGACGGCAGCCACATCCGTTGCCTCCTGCTCACCCTGATCTACAAGTACATGCGCCCGCTCCTCGCCGCCGGCCGTGTGTACGCCGCGCAACCGCCGCTGTTCACCTGCAAGGTGGGCGACACCAACTACCGCGCGTTCAGCGACGCCGAGCGCGACACAATCACGGCCGAGCTGGCGAAGGGCAATCGCAAGGTCGAGAACATCCGCTGGCAGCGCTTCAAGGGCCTCGGCGAGATGAACGTCGACGAGCTCGCCGACGCCGCCCTCGACCCGAACACCCGCATCCTCCGACGCATCACCATGGACGATGCGCAGCGCGAGATCGACGCCGCCGACATCTTCGAGACGCTCATGGGCAGCGACGTCGCCCGCCGACGCGACTTCCTCATCGAGAACTCGGCCCTGATGGACACCGAGGTCCTCGACATCTGAGGGTACGAGCCGCTGGTCACCGTTGCCGTGCGAGGTCCGTCGCGACCGCCGCTACGCCGCCCCTTCACCTGGCTGATGTGAGTGGAAGCTGCATGACCAATCGCCCGACACTGTCGATGACGAGCGTGCCATCGTGCCGCACGGCGACATCGCGTGCGATGGCGAGCCCGAGCCCCGACCCACCTGCATCGCGGGTGCGTGCGTCATCGAGACGCGTGAACCGCTCGAAGACGCGTTCGCGCTCGGACGGTGGCACGCCGGGCCCGTCATCGGCGACCGTCAACCGTGCGAACCCGTTGACCTCGGCCAGCGTGACGGTCACCGCCGATCGCGCGTGACGTTCGGCGTTGTCCAACAGGTTCGTGATCGCCCGCTTCAGTTGGCGGCCGTCGCCGACCACATGCGCGGCTGAAACCGCGCCGGTATCGACGACAACGCGCCCGCGCTCGCGCATCTGGCGCGTTTCCCCCAGCACGATGTCGTCGAGATCGAGTGGCTCGACCGACAACTCCGACGCACCACCGTCGCTGCGTGCGAGATGCAACAAATCGTCCACGAGGTGCTGCAGGCCGATGGTTTCCTCGAGAACGCTCGCGTGGGTGGCCACCAAGTCGGCGGCGTCGACTCGAGCCGCATCGACCTCGAGCTCACCGCGTATCCGTGTGAGCGGGCCGCGTAGCTCGTGTGACGCGTCGCTCACGAAGCGATTCTGGCGTCGTACTGCGGCTTCGAGCCGATCGAGGGTTGCGTTCATCGTCTGGGCAAGGCGATCGATCTCGTCGCCGGTGCGGGTCTCGGGCACCCTGCGATCGAGGTTCGTCGCGGTGATGGTCGCCATCTTGCGACGAATTTCGTCGACGGGCCGCAGGGTTCGCCCGGTCAGCCACCAGATGAGCGCCCCAAGCACGGTGACGGCAGCAGGGACGATGGCTGTCAACAGTCTCGCGACGATGCTGACCGGGTCGGTGACATCGTCAAAATTGATGCCGACGTGCAGCGTTGCCGGCCCTTCGATGGTCGTCACGTTTCGCGTCAGCAGTCGGAATCGTTCGGTGCGCCCGGCGATGTCGTGGACCGTACGCACGCCGGGGTCGGGTTTGGCGATCGGTGCAAACCCCCGAAGGTTCGTCGACGCGTCGATGCTGCCATTCGATCGCACCAATTGCACGAGCAGGTCCTCGTCGCCGGCGATGGTCGTGAGGTCAACGCTGACCAACGCGGCGGCGATGGTATCGGCCCGTTGGCGGAGGCTTTCATCGGCATTGTCGGTGAGCTGGGACCGAAGTAGCACCACGACGAGCAACGAGAGCCCGATCAGAAGCGCGGCACAGAGCACGACAGCAACGACCGTGATCCGAAAGCGGATGGTGTGACGCACGAGTCAACCGCCATCTTTGGCGAGGCGGTACCCCGCGCCGCGCACTGTCTCGATCGCGTGGCGACCGAACGGCTCGTCGATCGCGGCCCGCAGACGCCGAATGTAGACCTCGACGATGTTGGGATCGCCTTCGAAGTCGTATGCCCAAACCCCATCAAGGATCTCGCGCTTGGAAACGACCTCGCCCGCCCGACGAAGGAGGAACTCGAGGACGTCGAATTGGCGGGTGGTCACCGGAACCTCGCGGTCGGCTCGCCACACGCGTCGCGCCGCCGGGTCGATCCGAAGGTCACCGGCGATCACGGGTACCGGTCCGCTTCGACCCGACGTGCGCCGGAGCACCGAACGCACGCGAGCGACAAGTACCGGGAACGAGAACGGCTTCGTCAGGTAGTCATCGGCTCCGGCATCGAGCGCCTCGGCTTCGTCGAGGTCGCCGTCCTTCGCCGTGAGCATGAGGATCGGTGTCCAGTCACCTGCGGCGCGCAGATCCGCGCAAATCTGAAAGCCGTTCCGGCCGGGCAACATGATGTCGAGCACGATCAGGTCGAAGCTACCTTCGGTCGCGTACCAAAGGCCATCGGTCCCGTTCAAGGCCACTTGCACCGAGAACCCCTCGGCTTCGAGGCCACGTTTGACGACCGCCGCGATCTTCTTGTCGTCCTCGACAACAAGAAGCTTCATGCACATCCCTTCGTCATGAACGCCGCTCGCCGTCCGGCGTCATTTCTGACGTGCACCATAGATCTCGGCCGCGACTTTGGTCTCGACGCGGTCGACGTTGTCCTCGAAGCACTTGGCGTCGGCGCGGGCGATGGCCAACTCCTCGCCTTGCAGTGCCTTGAGCCCGGACGGCGGCGTGGCGATGAGGGCTGCAAGATCCTGCCCTTGCAAGATTGCCGCAAGCCGGCCCCGCAGGTCACCTGCGATCGAGTCTGGGTTCTCGTAGCTGAAGCCGGCCTTGCGCATGCAGTCGGACCACTTCTTCAAAGCGTCGACCATCCGTTTGTCGGCAGCGACGAGCTTGTCGGCGGGATTCACGTACGACCCGACCAGCTCGCTCGCAGAAAACGTCTGCGCGACCGCGGCGTGCGTGCACCCTTGCGTCTTCGAGAAGTCTTCCTCCTCGATGGCGCGTACGAGTGTCCATTCGGGCTCTTCGCCCCACAGCGCCCTGATGTACGCGACCCGGTCGGTGTTCGACAGAGCGCCGAGCGTCTTTCGGTTCTGGGGGCCGGCGCCGAACGCGACGATCGGCTTTTCGATCTGGGTCGTGATGCCGTACCCGAATTGCGCGAGGTATTGCTCGCCAGACAGGCCTGCGGCGCTCTTGTCACTGTCCATCGCCTTTTTCACCGTGGCGTAGTCGAGTGGCACGTACGGGAATCCTGCAGTCGACATGCATCGACCGATTGCCGCTTCAGCCTGCGCGACTTTGACCGTGAGCTGTTCGAGGGTAAGGCCGAACTCCTCACTCCCGACCTTGGGTTGTCCCGACGAGGACGCGCTGGTCGGGCCGGAACCGCCACACGCACCGAGCGACACCGCGAGTGCGGTGGCTACGAGCGGTACGGCCAGCGAACGCGAGGCCCACCGCGACATTCGTTTCGCCATGTCATTCCTTTCTGATCGACTGTCGCTACGTTGTCACCACGCGCCTGACTCTCCGCTGAACGCCGACGTCCGTTGGTTCAGCGGGCAGTCAGCAACGCGGCGGTACAACGATCCTCACACCCGACGATTGAGGATCGAATGAACCAACGGAAAGGCGCCGCGGTGCTCATCGGCACCATCGTGCTGGCGTCGGCCGCCGGTTGGATTGCCGCACGCGGCATAACCTCACCGGCCGAAGTCGCGGCCAGGACAGCCGCACCGGTCGCCTCGCCGATCTTGGTGCCTGTTGAGGAGCGTCAGCTCAGCACGAATGTCGTCGTGCGCGGCACCGGACGCTTCGGGTCGCCGCAAAAGCTGACGATCGCCACGTCGACACTGAAGCCCAACAGCGGAATCGTCTCCGACAGCGTCTTGTCGGGCACTTCGATGCACGAAGGCGACCTTGTGCTCACGGCCTCGGGACGCCCCGTGTTTTTGTTGGTCGGCGCACGGCCAATGTCGCGCGACCTCGGGGGTGGAACGACCGGCGACGACGTCCGCCAGCTCGAACAGGCCCTTGCCCGCCTGGGGTTTGATCCAGGCCCGATCGACGGCGTCTTCGACGAACGAACGGAGTCAGCGGTCTCCGCCTTCTACGCACGCGCCGGTTTCGCGGCCTTTGGTCCTACCGCCGAGCAGCTCACCCAACTCCGGGCGCGCTCGGTGGATCTCGTGACCACGAACACCGAAACCCTGGTCGCGGCCGACGGACAGAATGCAGCACTCGCGAAGCTGATCGAAGCCCGCGGCGCGCTCGACGACGCACTCGCTCGTGCGCACGCGGCGCCTGCGAGCGTCGAACGCGCAATCGCCCTTGCCGCCGCGCAAGAACGTTCGTCGACGGCCGAAATCTCCGCAGCCCGAGCCGCACGCGACGCGATCTACGCCACGGCGCCCACCCCGCCACCCGTCGAGTTGGCGACCGCCGATCGTGACCTCGTTCGCGCACAGACGGCCGCCGACTCGGCGCGCTTGAACGGTCAGCGCGACATCGCCGACGCAACGGTCGCTGCCGCGGCTGTCGATCGCGATGCCGTCGTCAAGCGCGCCGCGCTTGCCTCCGTTGAACGTGCGCTCGTGAGCGCGGACAACATCGCCGCCGCCCGCGTGCGGCTCGCCCAGTTGGCACAAGACGAAGCTGACCGCGCGCGTCGTAGCTCCGGCATCCAAGTACCGGCAGATGAAGTCATCTTCGTGGTCAACGCACCAGTACGCGTCTCCGAGCTCCTGGTCTCGCGGGGTGACCAGATACGCGGCGCGGCCATGGTCGTGACCGATGCGATCGTTTCGATCGACTCCGGGTTGGCGGTCGACGACGTAGCGCTCGTCAAAGTCGGCATGACCGCCCAGATCGAAGAGCTCAGCCTCGGCATCGCCTTGAAAGGCGTCGTGAAACGCATCGCAAGCTCGCCGGGCACGAACGGTGTCGACGGGTTCCACGTCTACTTCGAGACAAGCGTCGACTCGCCACCACCGAACCTACCCGGGGCGTCCGTGCGCCTCACGATCGCCGTGAAATCGACGAACGCCGCGGTCCTCGCGGTTCCGACCAGTGCCCTGACGCTGACTGCAGAAGGCCGGTCGCGGGTCCAAGTCCAGCGCAACGGCGTGGGCGAATTCGTCGACGTCGTACCGGGGCTGTCAGCCAACGGGTACGTCGAGGTGACGGGCGAGCTGAAGAAGGGCGACCTGGTGACAATCGGCGTCGAGCAGAAGCGAGCGACCGGTGCCTGAAACGATCACGGCTCCGGTGGTCGAGCTCACGAAGTTGAGCAAGCGCTTCGGGGCTGACCCTCCCGTCGATGCGCTCGTCGATGTGAACCTACGCGTCGAAACCGGAGACTGGATCGCCATCGTCGGCCCGTCGGGCTCGGGGAAGTCGACGTTGCTCAACATCGTCGGATGCCTCGACACCGCAACCTCGGGCTCGTATCGACTCGACGGCATCGAGGCCACGAGTCTCGATGAACGGCAACGGGCGGGATTGCGCAGCCGCGAAATCGGTTTTGTGTTCCAGTCGTTTCATCTGCTCTCGTATCGAAGCGTTCTCGAGAACGTGATGCTGGCCGATGTCTACCGGGGCGAGCGCCCGGCGAATCGCCGAGCGAGGGCGCAGCGAGCGTTGGAGCGCGTCGCGCTCGATCATCGCGCCCACTTCCTCCCGACTCGCCTGTCCGGCGGCGAGCGTCAGCGTGCCGCGATCGCCCGAGCGCTCACCGGGTCGCCACGTCTGTTGCTGTGCGACGAACCCACAGGGAACCTCGACTCGGCGACGACAGCCACAGTGCTCGACCTCTTCGCGGAGCTCAACGAGCAAGGCATGACCATCATGATGATCACCCATGAACGAGACGTCGCGGCACGCGCACGTCGCGACGTGCGAATCGTCGACGGTGTGCTGACGGAGCAGCTGTGAGCAACAATGCGATGACCGCACAATCGCGTATGAGCGCGCGTGATCTCCTCAACGAGAGCCTCAGCGGCCTTTTCGCCCGACCGGCGCGCATGGCGCTCACCGTGCTCGGTACGGTCATCGGCCTCGCCGCGCTCGTGGCAACGCTGGGGTTGTCACGAACCACCGGGAACCGCATTGTCGAGCGCTTCGACGAACTTGTCGCAACCGAGGTCGTCGCGACACCGCGTCCGTCGGCGAGCAGCGCCGGAGCCGCCGCACTGCCCTGGGACGCAGGGGAGCGGATCACGCGGCTCAACGGCGTGGTCGCCGCCGGTACCCTCAGCAAGGTCGATGTGGGTGATCGACTCGTCTCGGCCTCACCGGTCAACGACCCCCAGAATCCGACCAGCTTCCGACTCACGATCTCGGCCGTATCGCCTGGCTTGTTCCCCGCGGTGCGAGCGGCACTAGCCACCGGACGTCTCTTCGACGAAGGTCATTCGCAGCGTACGGACCGGGTCGCCGTGCTCGGGTCCGCCGCGGCGGATCGTCTCGGCATCACGCGGGTCGACCAGCTCCCTGCCCTGCGGATCGGTGACGAGACCGTGCTCGTCATCGGAATCCTCGAAGGTGTCGCCCGCCAGCCGGAACTCCTCAGCGCGGTGATCATCCCCGAAGGTACGGCCCGGACCCTCTTCCGGTTGGCGTCGCCCGCACTCGCGGTAGTCGACACGAAGATCGGTGCCGCAAAACTGATTGCGGCGCAACTGCCGCTCGCGCTGCGCCCGGATGACCCGCGCGCGTTGCGCGTCGCATCGCCGCCCGAACCGACGCGCGTGCGTGACGCCGTTCAGAGTGACCTCGACTTGTTGTTCCTGGTGCTCGGCGGCGTGTCTCTCCTCGTCGGCGCGATCGGCATCGCCAACGTCACGCTCGTGTCGGTGATGGAACGCACCGGCGAAATCGGTTTGCGTCGAGCGCTCGGCGCAACCCGCGGCCACGTCGCCGCACAGTTCCTCGTCGAGAGCACCACCCTCGGCTTCGTCGGCGGCATCATCGGCGCGTGCATGGGCACCCTCGTCGTGGTCATCGTTTCGGCGCTGAACACATGGACTCCCGTGCTCGACCCAATGGTGCCGCTTCTGGCACCGATCATCGGCGCGCTGACCGGACTTGTGTCGGGAACGTACCCCGCGATTCGCGCGGCACGTTTCGAACCGGTGGACGCACTGCGCGCCGGGACCTGATCACGAGCCGCGACGCACTGACCCACCGCCGTTGTCACACCAGTCGTGTAGAACTACACGCGTGGAACCCTTCGACGGCGACGACCTCGGCTCGGGCGAGCCCCTGTTCGACAGCACCCCGTTCGATGTCACCGATCCCGAGGCGGCCGAGGCACTGCTGCTCGATACTGCGGCCCCGCCCGAGGAACGCACGCCGGGCATGCCGCGGTACCTGTCGCCGTCGAGCGCGTCCACCTTCGAGCAGTGCGCCCGCCGTTGGAAGCTGCGCTACATCGATCATCTGCCCGACCCACCGGGCATCGCGGCGCTCACCGGTACGTTCGCCCATCGAGTGCTCGAACGGCTGTTCCAACACCCCGCCGGCCAACGCACCCGCGATCGCGCCAAGTCGCTCGCCCGCGAGGTGTGGCCCGAAACCGAGGCCGACCCGCACTTCCAAGCCCTCGCGCTCGACGACACGGAGAGCCGCGAGTTCCGGTGGAAGGGCTGGATCGCGATAGACGGGCTGTGGGCCCTCGAGGACCCGACCCGGGTGCAGGTCGTGGCCACCGAACAGCAGGTGCTCACGCAGGTCGGCGAGGTGCCGTTCCGCGGCATCGTCGATCGTCTCGAGCGCGGGCCCGACGGCACGCTCGAGGTGACCGATTACAAATCCGGCCGCGCGCCGAAGCCGCGCTACAGCGACGACCGCCTCGCACAAGTACTGCTCTACGCCGCGGCCATCGAGGCCACCATGGACGAACGGCCGAGCCGAGCCCGGCTGCTCTACCTCGGCCAAAAGACGGTCGACATCGCAGTCACTGCCGCCGCGGTGCAACCGGTCGTCGACGCGCTCGGCGTCACGTGGCAACGCATGCAGACCGCGTGCAGCACCGAGGTGTTCGCACCGAAACCCGGGCCGCTGTGCGGCTGGTGCCCCTACGCGGCGCAATGCCCCGAGGGCCAAGTCGAGATCCGTCGCCGCGTCGAGCTCGGGGTGCTCGGCGACCATGCGCCCGCCGTGGCCCAGCTTGCTGCGGTGAGCTGATCAGGCCTGCCGCCCCCGGCGCCGGCGCAGCACAAGGACCGCGGCGGCCACGGTGGCCGCGACTACGACGAGCACCGGCCGCGCGCCGAATCCACGGCGACGATCGTCGGCGTGGTGGTCGTGGTCGTGGTCGTGCGCCGGCGCGTGGACGACCGGTGAACCCGGCGGAACCGTGACCGCCGGCGAACCCGGCGGAACCGTGACCGCCGCGGGCTCGGGCTCGGGCCGGCCCAGGATCTGGTCGACCGGCGCAGGGTCGCCGACAACCGGACGTGCCCGCGCTCGGTTGCGCTGTGGGTCATAGCTCGGCATCGACGGATCCTCCGGGTCTCGGGCGCGTGGCGAGCACAACGCGGCGGAACAAGGCGTCGAATTCCGCGGCTGCCTCCGCCGCGCCCGGCCGCGGTCCCAACATGTGCAGCGGGAGCGATTGTGCGGCGGCCTCTGCTATCGCCGCACGCAGGTGCACGGGTGGCAACACAAGCTGCGGATAGAGCTCAGCGAGCTGTTGGTACCAGTACTGCCCATCGCGGGTGCGCCCGAGGCGATTCACCACAATGCCGGCGACCCCGAGCGGCTCGCGACGACGTTCGCTGATCCGATCGATCGTACGCAGCATCTGGGCGACGCCATCGGTGGCCCAGGCACCAGGTTCGGTTACAACGAGCGCGCAGTCCGCCGCGAAGAGGCCGTTGACGGTGAGCAGACCGAGCGACGGCGGGCAGTCGATGAAGACCAGATCGAAGTCGATCCCTTGCATCGCGATGCGCAACCGATCTTGCGCGCCGAGCGGATCGAGCGCGAGTTGCGGCTCGCGCGATGCGAGGTTCGGGCTCGACGCGACGACCATCGGCAGCCGGCCGGCCGCACCCGGCCAGCCCGAGGCGACCACGCATTCGCGCAGAGAGCCGGGTCGCTCCTCGGCGAGCGCGACATCGACCGTGACCGGTGGGTCCCACACGCCAAGGCCGGTGGTCGCATTGGCCTGCGGGTCGATGTCGATGACGAGCGCACGGATACCGATCGCGGCAGCCGCACCGGCGAGCCCGAGTGTGACGGTGGTCTTGCCGACGCCACCCTTCTGGTTCACGAGCGCGACAACGGCCATGGCGCACCACGCTAGTGGTCAGGATGGGCCATTTGGGCCGGACTACCCAGGCCCGGCGCAGCACCTCGTCGGTATCATCCATTGCCGTGAGCGCAGCCCCAAGAAGCGGACTCGGACGTGGCCTCGCGGCCATTCTTCCGACGGCCGAATCGAGCGAGAAAGAGCAGCTCAGCGACGACGAACGGGTGCTGCACAGTCTGGTCGATGCCGGGCTCGACCAGCTCGCGTCCACCACCAGGCTCGACCTTCTCGCCTACTTGCACCTGCCGCGCTTCGACGAACCGGTGCTGTTCTTGCGCAAACCTGACCTCTCGACGTTGTCGGCCACGCGCATCTAT
>JANMVY010000343.1:0-3208 GCA_031393535.1 Actinomycetes bacterium
GTCGAAACGGTCCTGTAAATCGCCCGGGCGTTCGGCCGATCAGCGACACCAAACTCGCTGCCGTCCCACTCAACCCACACGACTTCCACGGCGAATGGAACTACACCATCAACGCCCAATCAGATCTGGCGTGAGCCCTTATGCGGCGGTTCGGTGCTGGGCGCGCAGATGTCGCCAGGTTTCCCCCTTGACGGTGGTGAGATTATGCGGGGATGCGTGTGTTGTTTGCTGCTCCTGGGGCGTACGGGCATATACATCCGATGGTGCCGCTGGCGTCGGCCTTGCAGGATCGCGGTCACGACGTGCGATGGGTGACAAGCCGACGGTTGTGCGAACGGGTCCGGGCAATGGGGTTCACCGCGGAACCTGCCGGGTGGGAGGCCGATGAACGCCAGGCGGAGTATCGGCGCCGCTTTCCCGGCGAGGCAGACCTGCCCGTCTTGGAGCGAAGGGCGTTGATGTTCCCGAAGCTCTTCGGTGCAATCGCCGCGCCGGCCATGTTGCCGGGACTGTTAAGCGCCGCGGAAGCGTTCGTCCCCGATGTGGTGATCCACGACGCGGCGGAGTTCGCGTCCGCCGTCGTGGCCGAGCGACTCGGTGTGCCTCACCTTACGCACAGCTTCGGCGCATTGGTTCCACGCGACTTCGTCCATTCCGCGGGCGAGGAGGTCGCCCCGCTGTGGGAGTCCGTAGGGCTGTCGCCACGTCCCTTCGGGGGCAGCTACGACCATCTGTACCTCGATATCTACCCACCGACGCTGCAACCAACGTCTGCCGGCCACGTCCCCAGGGTGCAACCACTGCGTCCCGTCGCGGTCGACGCTGCACCGGGTCAGCAACTCCCAGAGCACTTGCGCGATCTGCCACGGCCGGTTGTGTACGTGACGTTCGGGACGGTGTTCAATGCCGCGGCGGTGTTCGCTCCGGTAATCGAAGCGGCGCGTGGTTTGGAAGCGACCGTAGTCGTGACCGTCGGCCCTGACAGCGACCCGGAGGCGCTCGGCGTCGTGCCACCAAACGTGATCGTCGAGCGGTACGTCCCACAGTCGCTGTTATTCGACCGCTGCGACATCGTGGTCTCGCACGCCGGATCAGGCACGTTTCTCTCCGCGCTCGCCCGAGCAATCCCGCAGTTGTGCCTGCCCCAGGCCGCCGACCAGTTCGTCAACGCGTCCGCATGCGAACGCATCGCTGCCGGCATCACCATCGAGCCTGCCACCGTCACACCGCAACGCATCCGCGATGCCATCGAACGTCTCCGCATAGACGAGCACTTCCGAACCGGTGCCCGGGCTGGCGCCGAAGCGATCCATGCCATGCCACCACCCGACGAAGTAGCCAACGTGATCGAACACCTCGCGAATGCAACTTCGTGATCGAGACGCCAACCAGCGCCCGAAACCCGATCGGATCGGCAATCTGACTCGTCCTTCGACGTGGCCATGATCCATGCCAGGCGCAGAAGGGCGGTCACGAATGCAACCTCTCGTGCCGCACGAGCGAGCCGTCGACGTTCGACTCCGTGCGGTCAGTGAGGAAGCACCATTGCTCTCCGCGTCTTCGCGAATCTCTTTGAGGCAGAGGTAGCAACCGATGTCGACGCACTTGTGCCAGCGCTCGTAGGCGGTGACGCCGAAGCACGCGCCGAGGGGCAGCGCGACGGCGACAAGGATTGCGAGCAGCGCGGTCACGATGCACGCGCCTGACGGGCGAGATCGCGCTCAACCTTGGCCTGCGCTTCTTTGGCTGCGGCTTGCTTGCGTAGGTAGGCGACGACGGCGCGCTCGATCACGATCATCTTGCCGATCTTCACTACGTCAAGCTCCCCCGCCCTGACCTTGCGCGCCCGAGGCCCGGCCATGCACGATGCGTATCGGCACGTCGCTCACATGGCTGCACGATGCGGTGACGTCGTTAGCCGGCACCATAGTGGCGACCTTCCATCGCGGCACGCAGTCCCGGTGGTTGCCAGCGCAGGTAGCCCTCGGTTGTCTGAATCGAGCGACGACCGAGCGCCGCTTGCACCAAGCGGATGTCGGTGCCGGCATCGATCAACTCCTGCGCGCAGGTATGCGCGGCCACGTTGTTTGCACATGAGTCGGCGGTGATCGTTGCGGCTGGTTCGGCATCGTTGTTTGCGGCTGCTATTCGCGGGTGAGTTCAGCGGCGGCTTTTTTGCGCCAAACGCAACGTGTCTCCACGTCAGCTTCGCGGTTGATCGCGAGTTCGTCGTGCCAGCATCTGGCGGGCTCGGCGAGGATGCCGCGCCAGCCGAAGTTGCCCGCCACGATCTCATCGGCGCGACCATGAACGCATGCACACCATCCACGACACGCAGGCGCTCGTTCGCAGGATCTACGAGTTCGGCTTCAACCAGGGAATCGAAGCGGTGTTCGACGAGTGCTACACGGCCGATTTCGTTCATCACAGCAAGGTCATCCACGACGTTCCGTCGGCCGGTGAGGGTGAAAAGCAGTCGATGATCCGCTTCCGGGCCGCGATCCCCGACGTGCGCTTCGAGATCATCGACATGTTGGGCGACGATGCTCGAGTCGTCGTCCGCCTCCGCGTCCACGGACGGGCCGCGGAGTCGTATGGCACGGTCCCCGCGGGGCCCTACGACGTCCATGCGGTGGCGTGGTTCCGCATCGACTCGCACGAGGCGCAGCTGCGGGTAGCCGAAGAGTGGCTCTTCGTCGACGCCGCTGCGTGATACGGCGCTCGAGGCCCGGGCCGGCGACATCGCACGCGTTCAGTAGCGGTCGGGATCCTGGTCTGCGGCGTTGGTCTGGTCCCGCCACGTCGCGGCGACGTTGCCGCCGACGGGGAACCCGCCGCGATCTCGCAACATCTGCGCGGTGTGCATCAGGTTCCATGACATGACGGTGGCGTTCTGGTTGGTGAACTCGCTGTCGTAACCGATGGATACATCGGAACCGTCGACCGCGTCGCCGTAGCTCGGACCGGGACCGATCTCGCCGATCCACCCGCAGTCGGGTTGTGGCGGGATGGTGTATCCGATGTGAGCCAACGCGTACAGGGTCTCCATAGCGCACGCCTTGACACCGTCTTCGTTTCCGGTGACGACGCACCCGCCGGTCGTGCCGTAGTACAGGTACTGCCCGCGGGGGTTCTTGTCGCTGCTGTGCGCATAGAGGCGTTCGATGGCGAGCGACGCCACGCTCGACTTCACACCGAGCCAGATCGG
>JANMVY010000355.1:0-6578 GCA_031393535.1 Actinomycetes bacterium
CAGTCGTCCGGTAGCCTACGGTCGTTCAATGCGCTCGTCGGAGGTGCGCACCGTGAATCCCGCCGCCACCGCCACCGCCACCGCCACCGCCACCGCCACCGCCACCGCCGTCGACTCGATGACCGTTGCTGCCTCGGTCGACGACCGCGCGATCGTCGTCGGTCACCCCACGCGGTTCTGGGGGGAACTGCTCATCGTCGTGTGGCTCTATTTCGTCTACGACATAATCAACAACTTTTCGCCCGTCAACGAGACCAGCGCGATGCGGCACGCGGAGAGCATTCTCCGCGTCGAGCGGGCGCTTCGTCTCGACATCGAGAAGTCCGCGAATGCGTGGCTGGTGCAACGCGAGTTCTACGGTTCGGTGCTTGCGAGCTTTTACAACCTCGCGCACATCTGGATCACCCTCGGCGTCATCGTTTTTCTCTGGTTGAAGCGCCGGGCACTGTACGCGGATCTGCGTAACTCGCTCGTGTTGTTCAACCTGATCGGTTTCGCCGTGTTCTGGATGTACCCAGTCGCGCCGCCGCGCATGCTCGACGGCTTCACCGATGTCGTCGAACAGACCGGTGCGATCAGCTCGTTCCACAGCGGCACGCTTGCACCTGCCGCGAACCAGTACGCGGCGATGCCGTCGTTGCACATCGCCTGGGCGATCTGGTGTGTCGTGGCGGTGTATCAGATGCTCCCGGGTCGTGTGTGGCGCATCGTTGCGTGGATTCATCTGTCGCTCACAGTTGTGGCGGTCGTCAGCACTGCCAATCATTTCGTGCTCGATCTGGTGGGCGGGGCGATCACCGCGCTCGTCGGGTTCGTCGCGGCCCGGTGGTTCGCGACGTACACACGACCGCGTCTTGCTCGATGGCGCGCGATCCGTGCGGCGCGCGCCGACTGATCGTCGGGTCAACGGCCTCGGCTCGCGCGGGCGATGGTGACGATCGCGTTGGTGGGATCACTGCGGAACATCGCCCGGGCTGCGGCGATCTGGCCGGTACGCGCCGTTGAGTCCGCGGTGAGCTCGCCGACGACGCGGCACAATGCCGTCAGGTCGGCGGGCCACGATGAGACACCTGCGCGTTGCATCGAGCGCACGTTGTCGCGTCCGTGGCCGGGGATCGGCCGGAAGCTGACGACGGGCACGCCGGCGGCGCAGGCCTCCATAGCCGTGAGCCCGCCTGCGTTTTCGACCAGGACATCGGCCGCTGCGAGATAGCGCGGCAGCTGATCGGTCCAACCCGAGACGCGGCCGAGACCTGCGGCCGTGAGCTCGCGGCGGAGGCGTTCGTCGCGGCCGCACAGCGTGATCACCGTGAAGCGCCCGTCGTCAGTGAGGGCTCGCACCGTGCCCAGGAGATCGTCACCCACACCCCACGAGCCGGCTGCGACGATCACCACACGCGCCGATGATCCGAGGTCGAGCGCGGCTCGCGCCGCGTTCCGCGAGGGTAGCTCGTCACGAAAGCGAGGCGAGACGGCGGGACCGGTGGCGACCACCGGCGTGTGGACATATCGGCGAGCGTCTTCGGCGGCGACTTCGTGCACTGCGAGATGGAGGTCGACACCGCGGTGCACCGTGCGCGGGTGCACCCCGAAATCGGTGAGGAAGTTGACCAGCGGCGGTGTGAACAGGTGGCCCTCGTGGAGCTCGCCCAGGATGAGGGTGCCGAGCGCGTATGTCGAGACGACGACATCGGCTTCGGTCTCGCGCACCCAGCCGATAAGCGTGGTGCGAGCGATCCGGCACAACACCCGCAGGGTCCACTGCCAACTCCGTGATCGCCGGTAGTACAGGCGATAGGAGCGTTCGTACATGCCAGGAGCGAACCGCAGCTGGCACCGGTACGACTCGCGCCAAAGCCATGCGAGCACCGGCGGTGCCGCGTCGAACAGATCGACGACCCGTGCCCGATGCCCGGCCACCTCGAGCCGGCGTGCGAGCTCGTGGGCCGCGCCGTCGTGCCCGGCCCCCATGCTCGCCGACACCACCAGCACCGAGACCTTCTCCCGGTTGCGGGGTCGCGAGGGGTCGCAGGTAGCGTCGTCGCAATGCTTCGGCGCTCGTCCGGCTTCTTCCACCTGAAAGACGTCTTCACCCTGGTCAACCTCGTGAGCGGGGTTGTCGCCGTGCACTTCGTGCTGTTCGGCTGGCCCCGCACCGCCGGGTTCACCGTGGTCGTGGGCTACCTTTTCGGTGATCTCCTCGATGGGCAAGTCGCCCGCATGACCGGAACCTCGAATCGTTTCGGGGCGGAGCTCGACTCGATCGTCGATCACTTCGTGCACGTCGTCGTGCCGGGCATCATTCTTTACACCGTGTACAGCGACGCCGAACACGAGTTGCTCGGGCTCGTCGCCCTGGGGGTGCTCGTGGGCAGCGCGACCATCCGTCATGCGCGACTCGCGGCGGCGAAGTTCGACTTTCCCCTGTGCTGGTGCGGCCTGCCGCGCACCATCAGCGGGTTCGCCGCCATGTCCCTCGCTTTGGCCAAGACGGTCACCGACAACTTGCACGACTACTACTTGCCCGCCTTCGTCGCGGTCATGGTGCTGTCCGCGATGACCCTGGCACCCATTCCGTACATGACGCACCGAGGCCACCGGGCCATGCAGCCGTGGGCCAAGGCGCTCGTCGGCTCGTTCGTGGTTTTGCCGGTGGTCGTCTTCTTCGTCAATCGCGACCGCACGTTCGACGTGTTCCTCGTGTTCATGCTCGGGTACGCGCTCACCGGGTGGATCCCGGTGCGCAAGGACGAGCGCGTGGCCTTCTGGGTCGAGTACCGCCGTTGGTCGGCGGAGCTCGCGCAATAGCCTTTCGACGAGTCCACCCGCAGGATCAGCGAACGAAGGACACGATCGCGTCGCAGACCCGATCGATGACCTCGTCGGACATCGGCGCGGAGTGCAACGGCAGCGAGATGACATCGCTGCCGGCGGCCTCGCTCACGGGCAGCGGCCCGCGTCGGAACTGTTGGAAGTAGGTGTGATGGTGCGCCGGGCGCCAATGCACGCCGGAGTCGACCCCCTGGTCCTTCAGCGACGCCCGCAGCCCATCTCGGAGCTCTGCCGGCACGCGAAGGAAGTACAAGAACGGGGTGAGGTCGTCGAATGCACCGAAGGGCGCGCGGATCGCGTCGATGCCCTTGAGTCGTTCTGCATAGCGGATGCAGGCGCTCTGGCGGTTCGCCCGGATGCGGGGCAGCTTGGCGACCTGTGAAGCGCCGAGCGACGCGTGGATGTTCGACAAGTGGTACCGAAACCCGACGCGCACCGCGTCGTAGTCCCATGTACGCGCGTTGGCGTACATCACGGCGGCGGGTTGGTCGGAGCCGAGAATGCGAATCTGGCGAGCGAGCCGCTGCTCGTCCTCGGATGCCAACATCAACACGCCGGCATCGATCGCGGTGAGACACTTCACCGGGTCGAAGCTGAACATGCAGATGTCGGTGAACGTGCCGACTGCGCGGCCATTCGCGGCGGACCCGAACGAATGCGCTGCGTCGTGGATGATCCGAAGACCGTGATCGGCCGCCAGCCGCGACAACGCATCGTGATCGCAGATGTAGCACCCGTAGTCGAGTGCCATGATGGCCTTGGTGCGCGGGCCGATGAGCTCGGCGACACGGCCTGGGTCTATGCACAGCGTCTCGTCGTCGACGTCGCAGAACACGGGTTGCGCGCCGGTGGCGAGCACGGCCTGCACGTTCGACAAGTGACACATCGACGGCATGATGACCTCGTCACCGGGCCCGAACCCAGCGATCATCGCGGCGACGTGCAGCGCGGCACCACCGGTGGCGAATGACACGGCTCGTCGGTCGGTGGCGCCGACGGCATCGGCCACACACGCCTCGAAACGGTCGACGTCTGCTCCCATGCCGAGCCAGCCGCGGCGAAGGGCGGCGGTGGTTGCCTCGATGTCATCTTCTTCGAGGAGGGCGCCATAGACGGGGATTGGGGTAACGACTGATGTACGCAAGGTGACTACATTGCTCGGTTGCGATGCTCACTTCAAGTCTTGTCGACCAAAGATCTGCGCGAACTCGCCTGTTCGTGGCGTCGGCGGCGGGCCTGGCAGCCGCGAACGCGGCCCCGGTGCTCACGGCCTGGGGTCGGGGGCGCCGTGCGCTGCTCCCTCGTCTGGCCGGTATCGGGGCGACCGATCGGATCGCGCTCACGTTCGACGATGGTCCAGATCCCGAATCGACTCCGCTCTTCGTCGCCGAACTCGCCCGGCTGGGTTGGTCGGCCACGTTCTTCGTGCTCGGGGACATGGTGCGGCGCAACCCGTCGCTCATTGCCGAGATGGTCGCAGCCGGCCACGAGGTGGCGCTGCACGGTGACCGTCACCGTGCCCACATCTGGCGCTCACCCATCGACGTTATCGACGATCTGCGGCGCAGCTATGACACGGTGACCGATGCCACCGGAGTGCCGCCACGATGGTTCCGCCCGCCATACGGGTACCTCAGCGCGGGAAGCCTGCTCGGATCCCGGGCGCTGGGTTTGCGCACCGTGCTGTGGAGTGCGTGGGGACGCGACTGGACCGCACACGCCACCCCCGAGTCGGTCACCCGGACGGTATGGCGCGATCTGTCACCCGGCGGCACCGTCTTGCTCCACGATGCCGACTGCACCTCGGCCCCGCGCGCGTGGCGCTCGGCGCTCGGCGCCCTCGATCTGTTGGGTGCGCGGCTCGACGCCGAGGGGTTGCGAGTGGTCGCGTTGCGAGATCACTGGCCCTCGTGAGTCCACGCGCCCTGTTCTTTGCACTTGCCGCCGCGACGTGTCTGGCGATCGCATCGGTGGTGCAACAAGACGCGGCGCGTGCGGTGCTGCATCACGGCGGCGCCATACGGCTGTTCATCCGACTGTTGCGCACACCCAAGTGGTTGCTCGGTCGAACGGTCGACACGGCTGCGCTCGTGCTCCAGGCCTTCGCGCTCGCACACGGTTCGCTCATCGCGGTGCAAGCAGCGCTCACCACAAGCGTCGTGATTGCACTCCTGCTCGAGATACTTGCCGGCCGACGAGTGCACGTTCGCGAGATCATCGGTGCGGGTGCGGTGGTGATGGGCGCCACCGTGTTGCTCGCAGTCGGTCGGCCGAGCGATGACGGTCATCGTGCCTCGCTCGGGGTCTGGGCGGTTGTGTTCGCCCTGGCCGGCGTGGTGGTGTTCGTGGCCAGTCGCACGGCACGCGACGTTCACCACGCAACGCGCACGGCTTCGGTGCTCGCCGTCGCGACCGGGGTGTGTTTCGCGCTCGACGCCGCGTCGCTCAAGGCACTCGGCGAGGGCGGCCATGCCGGTCGTGTCGGGCTGTTCGCCGCGGCGTTCGTCGTCGCCGCGCTGTCGGGCAACATCCTCGTGCAGCGTGCGTTCCAGCTCGCGCCGCTCAACGCATCGCTTCCCGTGCTCACAGCCACCACGCCGGTCGCGGGGGTGGTAGTGGGTGCGTTGTTGTTCCACGAACGATTTCGTTCCGGCTTCGCAACGCGATCGGTGGCGTTCGGCGCGGTGGTGGTGTTGGCCGGTGGTGCGTTGCTGGCCGCTCGACCGCGGCGCGAAACGCGGTGAGTGGTCTTCCATCGCCCGTGCCCAGATCCGCAACCGATCATCGGCGTAGTCGAATGCCTGACCGGCTGGGTCGTCGAACAACCGGACACCGGATGCCTCGAGGTCCTGGTTCGCCACCTTCTGCGCGACGATCGGTGTCCGCGCGGGTCAGTTCGAAGTGACTACGACCGATGTCTCGGAGACATTGCCCGAGGAATCGATCGCACGTGCCTTCAGCGTGTAGCGCACGTTGCGCGGGCTCGGCACCGTCCACCGGCAGGAATACGGCGCCGTCGACGCGGTGCACTTGAGCACGTTGTTCACCAGGAACTCGACTCGGGCGATCGATCGATCGTCTGTTGCATTCGCCGTGATGGCGATCGTGCTGCCACGCCCGACCGAGGTGTTCGTACCCGGGCTCGTGATCGAGACTGTCGGCTTTTTGGTATCGACCACGCTCACGGTCACCGGCGCCGAGGTCGTGACGTTGCCGTCTCTGTCGTAGGCCCTCGCCGTGATCACGTGCGAACCCAGGGCTGCCGCAGCTGTGTTCCACGACCCGGTGTGGGGCGCTACCGCGTCGGTGGCGACGACTTGCCCATCGACCAGGAACTCGACGTTTGTCACACCGACGTTGTCGCCCGCGGTAGCGGCCAGGCTGACGGTGCCCGACCACGCGCTCGCACCCACGGGCGTGGTCAACGCAACAGACGGTGCGACCGTGTCACGAATGACCACCGTGCGAAATGTCGACGTGGTGGCTGTGCCGTTCTCCGCATATGCCGTGGCGTACACCGTGTGAGCCGTTCCCTGTGCGAGCGCGGTCGTGTCCCAGACGACGCTCGCAGGGTTTGCGGTGCTGGTTCCGACGAGGGTGCCTGCGTCACGCGCGAAGTCGACCCGCGTGACGTGCGAGTTGCTGGTGATCGACGCGGAAATAGTCACGCTGCCGGTGACGAGTGCCAGGTCGGCCGGTGCGGTGATCGTGATCGCGGGCGCGCTGTTCGCGACGACGACGACGAC
>JANMVY010000361.1:0-3613 GCA_031393535.1 Actinomycetes bacterium
TTGTTCCGTCATCCCGACCAGCTGCGGTTGTTGCGCGACCGGCCCGAGCTCACGAAGAACGCCGTCGAGGAGTTCCTGCGCCACGACGCCTCGGTGCAGATCAGCCATCGCGTCGTGCTCGACGGCATGCGCATCGACAACATCGACATCGCCGAGCACGCCATGGTCTACGTGTTCAACGGGGCCGTCAACCGCGATCCAGAGCGCTTTGGCGAACCGGATCGGCTCGACATCACCCGCGAGCTCACGCATCACCTCGCGTTCTCGTTCGGCGCGTACTACTGCATCGGCGCGGCGCTCGCGCGCACCGAGATGGCAGTCGGCATCAGCAGGTTGCTCGACCGGTTCCCGGGGTTGCAGCCTGCGACCGACGGCTTCGAATGGCGCAACACGCTGCAGCTGCGCGGTCCACAGACGCTCGACGTCACGTGGTGACGAACCCATGACCCACGACCTCGTCATACGCGGCGGCCAGATCGTCGACGGCACCGGCCGTGCCGCGTTCACCGCGGACATCGCGATCGACGCCGGATGCATCACGGCCATCGGCGACGAAATCGGTTCGGGTCGTGAGACACTCGACGCCGACGGGCTGCTCGTCACGCCCGGGTTCGTCGACATCCACACGCATTACGACGCACAAGTTGCCTGGGATCCCGAGGTGAGCCCGACGGCGTGGCACGACGTCACCACCGCGGTGATGGGCAATTGTGGCGTCGGTTTTGCACCCGTGCGAGCGATCGGGCGTTCCTTGTCGAGCTGATGGAAGGCGTCGAGGACATCCCGGCGAACGTGTTGGAAGCCGGTCTGTCATGGGGATGGGAGACCTACGGCGAATACCTCGACGTGCTCGACGCGATGCCCCGGGTCATCGACATCGGCGGCATGATCACCCATGCCGCCACCCGACTGTTCGTGATGGGGCCACGTGGCGCCGATCATCGCGAGCGGGCGAACGCGCACGAGATCGCCCGCATGGGCATTGTCGTGCGCGACGCGATTCGAGACGGCGCGCTGGGCTTTTCGACGTCACGCTCACGCAACCACAAGACGCGCGACGGTCGCGCGACCTCGAGCCTCGATTGTGCCCACGACGAACTGCTCGGCATCGATGGCGGCGCGCACTGCACCATGATCGCCGACGCATCGAATCCCACGTACATGCTCACGCACTGGGCCCGCGACCGGTCGCGTGGGCCGCAACTGCCGTTGCGTGGCTCGTGCGCCGCCACACGCACGACACCGCCACCCTGTTCGGCCTCGGCGATCGCGGCAAGCTGCTGCCCGGCAAGAAGGCCGACATCAACCTGATCGATTTCGCGAACTTGCGCGTGCGGATGCCCGAGCTCGTCGCCGACTTCCCGATGGGTGGCCGTCGCATCGTGCGTCAAGCGTCGTAGCCGAGGAACCGGCGCGAAAAGCCACGGATCGCGGCAGCACTCCAGTTGTCGTGATCCTCGCCGAACGCGGTGACGTCGCCGAACGTCCATTCGGTCAGGCAGTTGATCGTGAACAGGTTCGGGTTGATCGCGAACGCCAGCTGGTTGATGCAGCGACCCTCGGCGTGCAGCTCGCGGCCGAGTTGATCGACGCCGGTGATCCGCACCCGCCGCTGGTATCCGGTACGCGCGTCACGTTCGACGACCTCGCGCGTGGCCGATGCGAGCTTCGCCCATTCGCCGTCGCGGACCAGGTAGCCGTGGATGCTGTTGCAGCCCACGCCGAAGTCCATGGTGATCGTGTGGAACGCGTCGTTCGGTGACGCCGTGGCGTAGCTGTACCCACCGTGCTTCGCAACCGACGACGCAAGCCCCGCACCGAACTGCGAGCGCGGACCCCATGAGCGGTCGCGGAAGCCGTATGCGTCGACCGGAATGGTCTCGCCACGCAACACGATGGTGCCGGTGTAGCGGCCGGGCTGGTCGAGGTGATGCGCACCGAGGTAGTGCGGCGGGGTGACCGAGGCGAACTCGAGATCGACGTGCAGCTCATCGCCGTCGGGGTCGTCGAACTGCACGCGGTAACGGTGCTGCGCCTCGATGCACTGGTAACGGATGCCGTTCGCGAGACGAATGTCGGACAACGGTTGGTCAGGTATCGGCAGGTGCCAGAAGTTCTTCGCGTACAGGCAGTTCCACATCTCGCTGCCCTTGTCGTCCCAGAAATACGCGCCACCCGCGGCAACCTTCTGGTTCGTGCGGAAGAAGGGGTACAACTGACCCGACATACGACGCTCGGGAACGGTGAACGTGAACCAGCACGTCTCGGTCCAGTAGGGGTCGTCGTCGGTGGGCGGATGGAACTCGTCGTCGGGATGCGATGCGCGCATTGCTGCTCCTCTGCACGGGCGAACGGGTCAGCGAACCTTGCTCAGCAGGTGCTCGAGGCACACCGTGGCCGGGTTCTGCAACCACACCGTGTGGTCCGCGGGCATGAGCCCGCGCGCGACAGCGCGATTCATCACCCGCACCACGATGGCCGCGTACCGTGTCGCGGCGAAGATCTCGTGGAACGTGGTGTTCGGGATGTCGCGACCGGTGAACCCGGCATAGATCGCGCGTTGTTCGTCGCGGGTGGGTTCGCCTTCGAGGCGTGCCACGCCCGAGGTTTCGTGCACCCAGTGATCGAACATCAACCACCAGCCGAGATCCTGATCGGGTGACGCCACCGACACGGCCTCGAAGTCGGTGACGCACACCGGCGTGAAGTCACGCCAGATCACGTTGCCGGGCCGTGGATCGCCCCAGCACAGACACACGAGCGGGTCCTCGGGTACTCGCGCACGAAGCCACGAGATGGCTTCGTCGAACAACGGGTGGCGACGACCGTCGAGCTCGCGCCGCGCGTAGGCCTCCCACAGGTCGAGTTGGCGCGCCGTTCCGGGTGACACGCCACTCGGGACCAACCAGCCGAGGCCCGCCTTCTGGAAGTCGACGGCATGGATCTGCGAGAGGGTGCGCAGGCCGTTCACGACCATGGTGCAGCGCTGCTCGGGCGTTGCGTCGACGAAGAAGCCCTCGGTCGTGTACAGCGGGTTCTCGATGGGCACCACGCCGTCGACGAACTCCATCACGAAGAAGGGCGCACCGAGCAGCGAGGCATCGTGCTCATATCCCACGAGGCCCGCGAGCGGTACCGAGGAGTGCGCGTGCAGCGCGGCCATCACGCGGTACTGGATGTCGATCTCGACGTCGAAGCCGGGCGCCTGTCGGGGATACACCGCCGGGTCGGGGGTTTCGCGCCGCACCACGAACATCTCGGTGCGCGCGGCGCCGTCTCGGCGATAGCGCGCGGTGAAGATCTGCGTCTCGGCCGAGAAGCCGCTGCCCTGCGGCCGACGGAAATCGTCGAGCACGAAGTCGGTGGCACCGGGCAGGTGAGCCGCGAGCCAACCGATCAACCGGCCCTCCTCCGCGAATGTCTCCCCCACTGGAGTCCTCCCGTTGTCCGGACGCGGGAATCTACCGCTCAGCCGTGGCCGACGGGGCAGAATCGTCTCGTGGAACGCGCCGCGGTCGAGGTGGTCGATGCAGGGGCGAGGACCACGTTCCAAGATCTCGGCCGCCCAGGGTATGCGGCTCTCGGCGTGAGCCCATCGGGTGCGGCAGACTGC
>JANMVY010000378.1:0-1667 GCA_031393535.1 Actinomycetes bacterium
TGTGCCGCCAGGTCGGTGAGCACACGTTCGGATACGGGGCCGGTACCCGGATACCCGACCGCGGCGAGCGCGTCGTGGGCGATGCGTTCGATCTCGCCGAAGTAGTTGCCGCGTGCACGCTGATCGTGGCGCAACTCGAGATTGGCCATGCGGGCCCGGTCGGCGACGCGCGCCCGCCGCGACGAGTCGCCGTCCTCGGGGAGCGACCGACCGAGCGCCACGAGGTGCTCGAGCGCATCGTCGGAGAGCTTCGCCGACGGCCGGAGCTCGGCCAGCCCGAGCCGCTCGTAGTGCGGCAACCGCTGCAAGCGGAGCAACTCGATCTCGAGCTCGGCGCGCCGCGACGGTGCCTCGGCCTCGAGCAGATCCGCGGTGCTGCAGCGCAGCGCCGCCGCCAGGTCGGCGATGAGGCCGAGCTTCGGTTCGACCTTGCCGTTCTCGAGCTGGGACAAGTACGGCGCCGGCTTGCCGACGGTCTCACCCAACTCGGCGAGGGTCAGCCCGAGGCGGCGGCGAGCCGCACGCACCCGCCGTCCGAGCACCATGGTGTCGAGTTGCGTCATCGGTCCTCCGCCAGCCACTTCTGCCGCCGCGGAGCGACCACCGGCGCTGATGCACGGTCATATCGCCACCATGCAGAGCGAAAGTTTGTCACTTCTTTCGCGTTTTGCAACGTTTTGTAACACATTACACCAGAAATACTTGGCAAGTTTCAGTTTCCATTTCCATACTCGCGGGTAGCCACCGAGTGCCGGTCCCGGTCCACCTGGCGGCTGCGAGGAGAACGACGCGTGAACACCACAGTGTGGGTCGACGAACACCCCGATGGCGCCGAGGTGCTGTCGCGCGGCGCGATCGCCTTCGTGGTCGCGCTCGACCAGGAGTTCGGCACCCGGCGTCGTCTCCTGCTCAGGGCCCGCGCCGAGCGCCAACTGCGCCTCGACGCCGGCGAGCGGCCCGACTTCCTCGCGGCCACCGCGTCGGTCCGCGCCGGCTCATGGAAAGTCGCCCCCGCACCCAAGGATCTACTCGACCGCCGGGTCGAGATCACCGGCCCGGTCGAACGCAAGATGATGATCAACGCCCTGAACTCGGGCGCCAAGGTCTTCATGGCCGATTTCGAGGATGCCAACTCCCCCACGTGGTCGAACGTGGTGCGCGGGCAGGTCAACCTGCGCGACGCGGTGCACCGCACGATCTCGGTCGACCAGGGTGACAAGTCGTACCGCTTGCACGACGACACGGCCACACTTGTCGTGCGCCCGCGCGGATTGCATCTGCACGACAAGCACGTGCAGGTCGACGGTCACCCGATTTCGGCGAGCCTCCTCGACTTCGGGCTCGCGTTCTTTCACAACGCGCGCGAAGCGCTCGACCGCGGAACGGGCCCGTACTTCTACCTGGCGAAGCTCGAGAGTCACCTCGAAGCGCGGCTGTGGAACGACGTGTTCTGCTTCGCGCAGGATCGGCTCGGCATCGACCGCGGCTCGATCCGCGCGACCGTGCTCATCGAGACCATCCTCGCTGCGTTCGAGATGGACGAGATCCTCTACGAGTTGCGCGACCACAGCGGCGGACTCAACGCAGGCCGCTGGGACTACATCTTCTCGATCGCGAAGAAGTTCGCGCAGCACGCGTCGATGGTGCTGCCCGACCGCGCCGACATC
>JANMVY010000384.1:0-2893 GCA_031393535.1 Actinomycetes bacterium
CTCGAAACCGGGGTCGAGGATCATGTCGGGCGGGTTCTGCGCGGACACCACCGGCTCGTCCTCCGCGAGGATGCGCGCCTGAAATGCCATGTGCTCCTCGTCGGGCTCGTCCCACGCGTCACTACGCGCCACGTACCAGAACGCTCGGCTCGACTGATGGGTCACCGGCGACGCGGTCATCCACAGCACGCGACGCGCGCCGGAGGCGAGGAAGAACTCGATGTTCACAGTGCACGGCATCGGCATGCGGTACTTGGAATGACCGAACAGCGCGGTGCCCTCGACTGCGATGTCGGGTGGGTCGTACGAAAAGCACAGCTCGCCCGGGCGGCGATCGATTTGGGGTAACGGCGGCACCGGTTCGGCGCGCGTACCGATCGAGCCGTCGTGCACGAACGCGAAGTGGCTGAGGTCGACGAAGTTCTCGACGCGTCGTGGCGCCGCCACGGGCCAGGTGTAGGGCACGCCTGCGAGCACGCGAAGCGATGCATCGTCGAATGCCGGGCAGGCGGGTAACGCGAGCCCGGCGCGGTCATCGAGACACGCCCACACGAGACCGTACGCGATCCGCGCGGAGAACGACTCGACACAGGCGCGCGACGGAATGGGACCATCGGGAAGCGTGGGGATGCTCGTGCAACGACCATCGGGGGCGTACACCCAACCGTGGTACGCGCAACGTATCCCGTCGGCCACGACCGATCCGACCGAGAGGGCCGTTGAACGGTGCGAGCAGCGATCGCGCAGCACGACGGGATCGTCGCCGACCATGGCAACGACCAATCGCTGGTCGAGCAGTGTGACGGCCAATGGCCCGAGGCCACCGGGGCGAGCCGCGGCGAGCTCGTCGAGCGTGCACACCGGGTGCCAGGTCTGGCGCAGCAGCGCTTCGAGATCGGACATCAGTGCCACACCTCTCGCCACGCGTCACCCTCGCGCGTGAACGCCGGTATCTCGCCGAGACTGTGCACGAGATCCGCGTCGGCACCCAACTGCTCGCGCCACGCAGTTCCCTCGACCAGCAACACCGCGATCGCTACGACATGTGCACCCGCGGCGCGCAACAGACGCAGGCATGCGGCCATGCTGCCGCCCGTGGCAACCACGTCGTCGACGAGCACGACACGCTTGCCCGCCACGGCCGGCACGCGAGCGCGATCGAGGCGTAGCACCTGCGACCCGTCGGTGGTGATCGACGACAAGCTCTCGACGAACGCATCCAACAAGTGGATCTTGTTCGTCTTCTGCAACACCAGGTAGTCGTCGAAGCCGAGCGCACGCGTGGTCTCGATCGCGACAGGGATGCCGAGCGTGGCGGCGGTGGCGACGATCTCGGGGCTCGCATCGCGAACCAGATCGGCCAACTCGCCGCCGGCGATCTCCATGAAGCGCACGCCCCAGTCGATGGTCATCAGCAGCGATATTGCGATGTTGTCCGCGATCGGCACGAGTGGCAGCTCGACACGCTGCGAGCCGATCGACACCGGGTAGGCGGTGGTGTGTAAGCCGGTCATGAGTCCTCCGCGATGGCCTCGGCGAGACAACGCCGTAGTTCGATGGTGCAGCGGTCGGCCCGCGTGTGCACCTGTGCCCGTGCATCGAGCGGGATGCCCTCGGTGGCGAGGCGTTCGAGCATCGCGACATCTTCATCGAGCACGGACAGCTCGGAGCGGACGGCCTCGGCCGCTTCGGCATCGTCGTGCACGTCGTTGCGCAACATGCACGTGTACACCCGCGACGTCGCACGGTCGACCGGTTGCACCCAGGCGAGGATCGCGTTGAGCGTGCCGGCCATCGGGTACTCGATACGCAGGCGCGCGGTGAACGGCACGCGGAACGTATAGATCATCGACCGCGGTTGCACCAATGGGTGCTTGCCCGAAGCCACCAACGGGTCCTCGTGATTGCGGGCCACGTGTTCGTACACGAGGCGATAGCCCTGTTCGATGCGAGCGAGGTCGAAGTCACCGACGTGCTCGTCCTCTCCGGCGCCGAACGTTCCCGCGTGCACGAACGGGAAGTGCCCGAAGTCGCAGAAGTTGTCGAGGAACTGGCCTGCGCTCGTACGGATGGTGACCGGCGGCAACCACACCTTGCGCAGCGAGGGGTCGTACCATTCGTCGACCTCGAGCAGCCCAGCCCGCGGTGTCTCGGTCGCGAGCCACACCAGCCCGTACGCCTCGTGTGAACGTAACGGCGCGAGGTGCGCAGCGGGAGGCACGACCGCGCCCGAGCCGAGCGCCGGGATGTGCACACACCTGCCGCGCTCGTCGAAGCACCACCCGTGGTACGCGCACTGAAGCACGCCGCCATCGAGGGTTCCGGCCGACAGCGGCGTCGCGCGATGCGGACATGAGTCGGCGAACGCGACCACTGCCGTATCGCCCCGCCACAGCACGTAGTGATCGCCCAGCAACGTGGCGCGGGTCGGTGTGCCGGCCACGACCTCGCCGGCCTCGGCGACCGGGTGCCAGAACGCACGCAATCCAGGGTGCGTGTTGGTGAGGAGCGCGCTCATGTGGCATCGGGATGGAGTAACGCCCACACACGCGAAGGCGACAAGGGCGTACGGTCGATCGCCACCGCGACCTCGGGCAACGCGGCCGCGACCGCGTTGACGACACAACCGAACGCGCCGTTCGTGCCGCCCTCCCCCATTCCCTTCATGCCACCGGGCGTGAAAGGTGACGGTATGCCCATCAGCTCGACGGTGATGTCGGGGATCGATGCGGAGACCGGCACGAGGTAGTCGAGCAGTGTTGATGTCTGCGGCTGACCGTTTGTGTCGAACACGATCTCCTCGAGCAGCGCGGCGCCGAGACCCTGCGCAATGCCACCATGGATCTGGCCCTCTACGATCGTGGGGTTGACCACGGTGCCACAGTCGAGCACC
>JANMVY010000402.1:0-10526 GCA_031393535.1 Actinomycetes bacterium
CGCCGCATCATCTTCCGCGAGATCATGCCGAACGTCGCCTTGCCGGTGCTGTCGTACTCGTTCATCATCATCGCCACGCTAATCGTGGCCGAAGGCTCGTTGTCGTTCCTCGGTATCGGCCTGAAGCAACCCAACCCGACCTGGGGCAACATGATCGCCGAGGGTCAGGTGTCGACTGTCTTGCGCAAGTACCCGCACATCGCGCTCGTGCCCGGATTCGTCATGTTCCTCACGGTGTTCAGCTTCAACCGCGTGGGCGAGAAGTTCCGGTCCCTGTGGGACCAGCGCGACGCCAAGCTCTGAGCCCGGCGCTCGATGCAGACCGCAACCTCAGCGTTCGATGGAGACTGCAACCTCGTTGGGGAAGTGGCACGCCACATAGTGGCCGGGGCCGACCTCGCGTAACACCGGTTCGTCGCTCGCGCAGAGGTCTTGGACCTTCGGGCAGCGGGTACGGAATCGGCAGCCGCTCGGCGGGTTGATCGGGGACGGGATCTCGCCCGAGATCGCTTGGTCCTCGGTGGCCTTCGACGGGTCAGGCTCGGGGATGGAGTCGATGAGGATGCGCGTGTACGGGTGCGCGGGGCTGCGGTACAGCGCGTCGGGCGGAGCGACCTCGCACATCTTGCCGAGGTACATCACGATGACCCGGTCGGACACGTTCTTCACGACCGCCAGGTCGTGGGCGATGAATACCAGGGTGAGGCCGTACCGGGCCTTCATGTCCTCGAGCAGGTTCAGGATCTGGGCCTGCACCGAGACGTCGAGCGCGGAAACCGGCTCGTCGCAGATGATGACCTTCGGGTCGAGCACCAGCGCGCGGGCGATGCAGATGCGCTGGCATTGGCCACCGGAGAACTGGTGCGGCTTGCGGTCCGACACGATTTCGGGATCGAGCCCCACCGCCTCGAGCGTCTCGTTCACCCGCTCTGTGGAAAAGGTGCCGATGGTCGATCCCCAGATGGACAGACCCTCGGCGACAATGTCTTTGACCTTGCGGCGCGGATTCAGCGAGGACACCGGATCCTGGAAGATCATCTGCATGCGGGTCCGCATGCGGCGGAGGTCTTCGCCGCCGAGTGTGGTCATCTCGACCCCGTCGAACGCGACCGAGCCGCCGGTGGGGCGGGGGAGCTGCATCATGGCGCGGCCAGTCGTGGACTTGCCGCATCCCGATTCGCCTACGAGCCCGAGGGTCTCGCCCTCGAGGACGTCGAAGCTGATGTCGGACACCGCGTGCACCACCCGACCCCGGCCCGCTGGAAACTCGACGACAAGGTTCTCGACCCTGATGAGGACATCGTCGCTGTCGCGCAAATGCGCTTTGCCGGTACCCGCCATTTCAGCTCACCGCCTGTGCGTGGAGATCGAGACCCGTCGCTGACATGCCGGCGGCCAGGTTCGCGGCGAGCGCGGCCTCGCCTTCGGGGGTGCCCACCGGGAAGAAGCACGCGAAGCTGTGCCCCGGCTCGTTGGTGGTGAGGAGCTCGGGGGGCTCGGTCACGCACCGATCCTGCGCGTACCGACACCGTGGCGCGAACCGGCATCCGGGCGGCGGTTTCACCATGTCGGGTGGGCGGCCACTGATGGCGTCGAGGCGCGTGTGCGAAGGGTTCTCGAGGCGGGGGATCGAGTGGAGCAGCGCCTCGGCGTACGGGTGACGCATGTTGCGGAACAGCGAAGCGGTGTCGGCAGTTTCGACCATGCGCCCCGCATACATCACGGCGATGCGGTCGGCGCGGCCGGCGACCACACCGAGGTCGTGGGTGATCAGGATCATGGCCATCTGGAGATCGCGCTGGAGGGTCTCGAGGAGGTCGAGGATCTGTTTTTGCACCGTGACGTCGAGCGCGGTCGTGGGTTCGTCGGCGACGAGGAGGGTCGGGTTGCAGCTGAGCGCGATCGCGATGACGACCCGCTGGCGCATGCCGCCGGAGAGCTCGTGCGGGTACTGGTTCAGGCGCTGGGCGGCTTCGGGGATGCGCACGAGCTCGAGCAACTCGGTGGCCCGTGTCCGAGCCGCACTCTTCGACATGCCGAGGTGGAATCGCAGCGGATCGGTGATCTGGGTGCCGATCTTTTTCACCGGGTTGAGCGATGTCATCGGGTCCTGGAAGACCATCGCGATCTTCGTGCCCCAGAAATGCTTGGCCTCTGCCTTCGACAACCTGCGGGTGTCGCGGCCTTCGAGGATCACCTTGGTCTGCGGAGGGATGATCGCCGTGCGGGGCAAGATGTTCATGATCGATCGGACGAGGACCGACTTGCCCGAGCCCGATTCACCGACGATGCCCAGGGTCTCACCCTTGTCGAGCGTGAACGACACATCGTCGACCGCACGTAGGATGCCGCGGCTGGTCCGGAACGCAGTGGACAGGTTCTCGACCTGTAGCAACGGCATACCAGATGCGCCCGGAGTGCTCACGTCGTCTCCCCCAATGTCGCGGACAACACGGAAGGTGACCGTGGACACGGCTCCTTTCGCGTGAGCGGTGATGATAGGGGAAGCGGCGGGCCATTCCCAATGCAAGACTCCAGCGCACCCGATCGAGGAGATGCCGTGCCCCGAGTTCGCTTCAACCACATGGAGCTCACCGTAGCGAAGGGGGTGCTGACCACCGAGTTCCGGTCCGAGGTCCGCGCGTTCTACGGCGATGTGCTCGGCTGGATGGTGACCGACACCCAGATCGTCGGCGGGCTCCAACTTCTGCTGCGACCCGACGAGACCCAGTTCATCCTGGTGGCCGAATCCAGCCGGCCGCTGAGTGCGCCGGGATACGACCATCTGGGCCTGCTCTGCGACACCCGCGCCGACGTCGACGCAGTCCTCGCCCAGTGCGAGACTGTTGCCGCGGCCGACGACCGCATGCAGCTCAAGTACTACGACGACCTTCACACCGGCAGCGTGGTCGTGCACGCCTTCTATGTGAAGTATCTGCTGCCGATCTGGTTCGACGTGCAGGTCATCGAGCGGGTCGACGTCCCCGTCTCCTGAGCGAGCGTGCCGCGGGCTCAAGCTCGCGGCGGGCCGCGCCGATACGACGCGGTGGCCTTTTCACCGATGGTCGATCTCACAGAGCAGGACCTGCTGACCGGTTTGTTGCACGTGGGCGCCTTCGCGGGTCGGGTCGACGCGGTCTTGGCGCGGGCGATGGAAGTGGATGAACCGTTTGCCTTGGTGGTGGCCGAGGTGCCACCGATGGCCGACGACGGCGTGCTGATCGAGGCCGCACGTCGGGTTCGCGACGTGACGCGCTCGCGCGATCATGTGGCCCGCAGCGCCACCGCGGAGCTGGCGATCTGTTGTCCGGGCGCCACCGAAGCCGAGGGCCGCGCGGTGGCGCGCCGTGTGGCCGAGGTGCTGGCGCAACCTTTCGAGCTCGAGGGCCACTACGTCGTGCTCGGCGTCGGCATCGGAGTGTTCTTGCGCGAGGTGGTCACCGAGGGTGACACGAGCGCCTTTGTGCTCCTCGCGGCACGAACGATGATCGACTATTCACGCTGAGCACGAGCGGCCCGCGCCTTTGTTCGCGCTCGCAGCGCGCGGACGCGCTCGGCCAAGCCGGCCCGTTCGACCTCGCGGGCCGCGCCGAACTCCAGGTCGAGACCTCGACGCAACACGGCCTTCGTGGCGGCTGCGGTTCCTTCGGGCAGCGACGCGATCTGTTCGGCGATCTGCTGGGCGCACGCGCGAACGTCGGCATCGGACACCACACGATCGACGAGACCGAGCCGCAACGCCTCGGCGGCGTCGACGGTACGACCGGTGAGGAACAGATCGAGCGTGCGTGACCACCCGACCTCGCGCCACAAGAAGTACGACGACCCCCATTCAGGAGTGAGCCCGACCTTCGCGAGGCCGAAGGTGAACGACGCCGATTCGGCCGCGACGCGCAGGTCGCACGCAACGGCGAGTGTCGCACCCCCGCCATAGGCGAGGCCGTTCACGCACGCGATGGTGGGCTTGGTGAACGTGTAGAAGGCCTCGACGGGAAAGGTGCTGGTGTCGCCGAGTCCGGTTGCGATCTCGTCACGATCGAGACCGGCGCTGAACGCGTCGCCTTCGCCGGTGATGACGAGTACGCGCGTGTCGGCGTCGACCTCGGCGTCGACCAGCAGTTCGCCGAGGCGGGCACCCATGGCCGACGTCATAGCGTTCTTCCGGGCGCTGCGGTCGAGGCAGAGCCAACGCACATGGCCTCGTTGCCCGACCTTCCATCCATCGTCGCCCATCATCGTCGCCCTTCGCCGTCTTCCGTCGACCGTGTCGGGATGGTAGACCCGTGAATGCAAAGGACGAAGGCGTGCAGAGCCCGATCGAACCGGGGGTCATCGGATGGCAACGTGGGCGCAGTTCGCAACCGCAGAACCGGAGCTTGCCGCGTACGGCTGGGAGTTGTTGCGCGCCGACCAGGGCTACGCGTACCTGGCTACGGTCGGTCGTGCCGGCGGGCCCCGAGTGCACCCGGTAGTGCCGTTCATCGCCGAAGGCCGACTGCTCATCAGCATCGTGGCCGCCTCGCCGAAGGTGGTCGATCTCCGCGGGCAGCCCCGCTACATGCTGCATGCGACTGTGGGTGACAACGACACCGAGTTCGCGGTTCGTGGCCGCGCGCACGAAATCGTTGATCTCACGCAGAGCCAGTCGCTCCGCGAGCAGCAAGAGCTCAACGATGTCGAGATCCTCGGCGATTCGGTGCTGTTCGCGCTCGACATCGACCGAGTCGACGCGGCCATCTGGGACGACGGTCCGCCGCATCGTCAAACCTGGCGTGCACCCTCACCTTCGTTTGCCGACGGTTCAGGTGGTCCCCGACACGCGTAGCCCGTCGCGTACCGAGTCGATCGACTCGCCGGGCCAGCCGTGCGTGTCACGCGGCGGACCGTAACGCCTAGGGTGACCGCCGTGAAAAAGTCGTACGGACGGTTCGTAGCGCTGGGAGCGTCGCTCATGGTCCTCGGCGTCGCGGCAGGCGTCTACCTGGTCGCGACGACAGGCGGCTCGGGCGCGCACGAGGTGCCGACCGAGATCCAGGTGCTCGGCGGCACGACCACGGTGCGGGGGAGCGGGTCGACGACCGCGCCGAAGGGTGTCGTCTCGAGCTCCGTAGCCAAAGGTGTGGTCACCACCACCACGGGGGTTGCCTCGCGTGCGACGAAGGACGCGGGCGGTTTCACGCTCGTGCGCGTCGCACAACTGCCGAAGGAGGCCCAGGAGACGCTTGCGCGCATCGACAAGGGCGGTCCCTTCCCGTATGCACGCGACGGGATCGTTTTCCAGAACCGCGAGCAACTCCTGCCCAAGAAGGCATCCGCCTACTACCGGGAGTACACGGTCGTGACACCGGGCGAATCCGATCGTGGCGCACGTCGTGTCATCGTCGGCATCGGTGGCGAGCGTTACTACACCGCCGATCACTACGGGTCGTTCGTCCGCATCGAGGCCGCGCCATGAGTCTTGCCAATGTTCCGGGGTTGTACGTGTTGCCTGTCGACGTCGGTATCGGTGACGTGTTCGATCGCTTCGCGGGCCGGGTCGATGTGCTCGACGCGGTCTCGGACAAGCAAGGCCTGCTCGACGTCGTTGCGTTCACGCTCGAGTTCCCCGGCTATTGGCGTGCGAACTGGGACAGCTTCGAGGAGTGCCTGCTCGACTTGTCGTGGCTCACGCCGGGCCCCCGAGTGCTCGTGCTCACTGGCGGGGTCAGCTTCGCCGAACGCGACCCTGACGCCTGGGATGTCGCGCTCTCGATCTGGTCGCGCGCGGTGCGCACGCACGCGCGCGGCAGGACGCCGCTGCACATCTTCGTGCTCGGCTGAGCTGCACAGTTTGGTGCTGGACCTCGCCAGAACGTGCGAGGGACTCACCGTGGAGCCGGGCAAGCTGGGGCGATGCCGCTGCCGACGACCCTCGCTCCGTTGCGGCACCGCCAATTCGCGCTCGTGTGGTCGGGCGCCTTCGTCAGCAACATCGGCACGTGGATGGAGACCGTGGCGGTCGGCATCCTCGTCACGAAGACCACCGGCAAGGCGGGGTGGGCCGGCGTGATCGCGGCCGCGGCGTTCTTGCCGGGGGCGGTGCTCGGGCCGGTCGGTGGCGCCATCGCCGATCGCTACGCGCGCAAGCGTGTGCTCATCGCCACCACGTTGGCCCAGCTCGGGTTCGCCGGGTTGTTGTGTGCGCTCGCCCTCACGGGTTCGCCCCGCCCTGTTGCGGTCGCCATGCTGGTACTGGGAACGGGTTGCGCAGGCGCGTTGGGGTTCCCGTCGTACCAGTCGATGATGCCCGACCTTGTCCCGCCCGAGGACCTCGTCGCGGCGATCGGCCTCAGCTCAGCCCAATGGAACCTCGGGCGTGTCATCGGCCCGTCGTTCGCGGGCATTGTGATCGCGCTCGGCGGCGAACGCTGGGGCTACGGCATCGCGTTCGCCATCAACACAGTCAGCTTCCTTGCCGTGGTGATCGTGGTCGGCACGCTCACGTTGCCCGGCCCGCGTCCGGGGCCGTTCCCGTCGATCGCCGAATCGATCCGCGAGGGGTTCGCGTACGCGTTCGCGGAGCCCGGGCTTCGCACCATCATCATCTACATGACCGTCAACTCGCTGCTCGCCGCGCCGTTCATCGCGCTCGTCTCACCGATGGCGCTGCAAGTGCTCGACTCAGGTAGCGGCGGCGTCTCGGTGCTCGTTACGGCACAAGGCGTGGGCGCCGTGATGATGGCGGTGTCGCTCGGCGGCTTGGCGCGCCGCTACACGCAACGACGATTGCTCGCGGCCGTGTTGTGGGCCCTGCCGGTCGCGCTCGTGGCGTACGCGTCCGCGCCGAACCTGTGGACCGCCGCCGCGTGCATCTTCGTCGTCGGGGCGCTGTACATCGGCGCACTCTCGAGCTTCACGAGCAGCGCGCAGACCCGCGCGCCAGCCGAGATCCGCGGTCGGGTCATGAGCGTACTCAACGTCCTGCTCGGCCTGTTGTACCCAATCGGGTCGGTGGTCCAAGGACACCTCGCGGACAGCATCGGTCAGCGCGTGGTCACTGCCGGCGCCGCGGTCGCGATGCTGGCGGTGCTGCTCGTGCTCGCGGTGACGCGACCGGGGCTCTTCCGCCGCCTCGACACGCCGGCAGCGCACGTCGAGGTTCGCCAACCGGCCGCCGCGACCTCGCTGACCTAGCCTCAGGTGATGGCGCTGCCCCTCGTCTCGTTGGCCGACATTCTCGATGCCCGCGAGCGCATCGCGTCGGTGGTGCGCTACACACCCACGACCTCGGTGGAATCCATCGACCGGATCTGCGGCGCCACTGTGATCTTGAAGGAGGAGCAACGGCAGCGCACGGGCTCGTTCAAGATCCGCGGCGCGTACAACCACATCTCGCGCCTTCCCGCAGGCTCACGTGTCGTCGCGGCTTCTGCCGGCAACCACGCACAGGGTGTCGCGCTCGCCGCGCGCCTCGCCGGGCTCGAGGCCGTGGTGTTCATGCCGGCGAACGCGTCGTTGCCCAAGGTGCAGGCGACTCGTGACTACGGTGCCGAAGTGCGCTTCACCGATGGTGCGCTCGACGACGCGGTCACCGCCGCGAAGCAATGGGCAGCGGACTATGGCGCAGTGTTCGTTCCGCCCTTCGACGATGCACGTGTGATCGCCGGGCAGGGCACGCTCGGCGTCGAGTTGCACGAGCAGGCGCCCGAGGCGCGCACCGTGGTTGTGCCGGTGGGCGGCGGTGGGCTGGTATCGGGCGTCGCGGCGGCGTATCGAGCATTGCAACCAGCGACGCGGATCATCGGTGTCGAGGCCGCGGGCGCCGCCTCGATGGTGGCGTCTCTCGTGGCAGCCGTGCCGTGCGCGCTCACGTCGCTCGCCACGATCTGCGACGGCATCGCGGTCAAGTCGCCGTCGGCGCTCACGCTCGCGCACGTGCGGGCGCTCGTCGACGAGGTCGTCGTGGTCGACGACGACGCCGTGGGCGAGGCCCTGGTGGTGCTGCTCGAACGCGCGAAGGCGGTGGTCGAGCCCAGTGGCGCAGCGGGTCTGGCCGCGGTGATGACCGGTGCGGTGCGCAGCGATCAGCCGATCGCTGTGGTGTTGTCGGGTGGCAACGTCGACTCGCTGTTGTTGTCGAAGCTGATCGAGCACGGCCTGTCGCAAGCGGGGCGCTACCTACGCATGCGCATCGAGGTTCCCGATCGGCCCGGTTCGCTGGCCACGGTAGCCGCGGTGCTCGGCGAGCTCGGGCTCAACGTGCTCGATGTCGAGCATCACCGTGAGGGCTTGCGATCGCTCGATGTCGACGAGGTCGAGCTCGCGGTCACGGTCGAGACACGCGGGCCCGATCATCGCGACCACGCGTTGTCCGAGCTCGCGCGCCGCGGTCTCCACGTGCGTGTCGACTGACCGGTACCCTGACCCCCACATGGTCCGCGACCTCACCGCCTCCGACCGTTGGACGTTCAACGAGGGCACGCATCGTCGGCTCCACGAGGTGCTCGGCGCGCACGTCGAAGTCGATGCCACGTGGTTCCGGGTGTGGGCCCCGAACGCCCGCCGCGTTTCGGTCGTCGGGGACTTCAACGGCTGGGACCCGAGCGCCGATGATCTTCACGGCGACGCGTCGGGTATTTGGCAGGCCCGCGTGCTCGGTGCTCGAACCGATCACCGGTACAAGTTCGCGGTGACCACCGCGTCGGGTCAGGTGTTGTTCAAGGCCGATCCGTTCGGGTTTGCGTTCGAGCAGCCACCGCGCACGGCGTCGGTGGTGACTGATCTCAGCTACGAGTGGAACGACTCCCGATGGATGTCCACGCGCGGGGCGCACAACTCGATCCACGCCCCGATCTCGGTGTACGAGGTGCACCTCGGGTCGTGGTCACGGCGCGTGCAGCACGACTACGTCTCGCTGGGTCGCGCGCTGGCCGACCATGTCGAACGGTGCGGGTTCACCCACGTCGAGCTGTTGCCACTGATGGAGCACCCCTTCTACGGGTCGTGGGGATATCAGACAACGGGCTACTTTGCGCCCACGTCGCGCTATGGATCGCCGCAAGGCCTCATGGCGCTCGTCGATCACCTGCACCAGCGTGGCATCGGGGTCATCTTCGACTGGGTGCCGTCGCATTTCCCGAATGACGAGTACGCGCTCGCGCAATTCGACGGAACGCACCTCTATGAACACGCCGATCCGCGTCTCGGGTTCCACCCCGACTGGAAGAGCCTGATCTTCAACTACGACCGCCACGAGGTACGCAGCTTCCTGTTGTCGAGCGCGCACTTCTGGCTCGACCGGTACCACGCGGACGGCATACGCGTCGACGCAGTCGCTTCGATGCTCTACCGCGACTACTCGCGCAACGACGGCGAGTGGATCCCGAACGAGCACGGCGGGCGCGAGAACTTCGGGGCGATCTCGTTGCTGCACGAGTTGAACCGCGGCGTGTACGCCGATTTTCCGGATGTTGCGACCTTCGCCGAGGAATCCACCGCGTGGCCCATGGTGTCGCGGCCCACCGATCACGGCGGCCTGGGCTTCGGCTTCAAGTGGGACATGGGCTGGATGCACGACACCCTGCGGTACCTGGCCCGCGACCCGATCCACCGATCGCATCATCACGGCGAGCTCACATTCCGATCGGCGTACGCGTTCAGCGAGAACTTCATCCTGCCGCTGAGCCACGACGAGGTGGTGCACGGCAAAGGGTCGCTGTACGCGAAGCAGTGGGGCGATGACTGGCAAAAGCGTGCCGGGCTGCGTCTGCTCTACGGCTATCAGTACGCGCTCCCCGGCAAGAAGTTGCTCTTCATGGGGGCCGAGTTCGGCGTGCCCGCCGAATGGGACCATGAGTCGGAGCTCCCGTGGGGACTCGTCGACGAGCCCGGTCACGCCGGCATTCGCCTGTTCGTGCGAGACCTGAACCGGCTGTACCGACTCGAACCGGCGATGCACGACCTCGACACCGATCCGGGCGGCTTCGCATGGATCGAACCCGACGACGGTCGCCACAGCGTGCTCGCGTTCCAACGGCGCGCGCGCGACGGTCGCCCGGTCGTCGCCGTGTGCAACCTCACGCCCGCGCCGCGCCACGACTATCGGGTCGGCGTGCCGGTACGCGGCGGGTGGGAGGAGCTGTTGAACAGCGACGCAACCGTGTATGGCGGCTCGGGTGTGGGCAACCTCGGACGCGTGATCGCCGACGACGTGCCCTGGCACGGTCATGAGAACTCGGTGTCGTTGTCGCTCCCGCCGCTCAGCGTGATCTTCCTCGCGCCACTGCCCCGCCCGGCTCCCCGACTCACCGGCTGAGGCTCGATCTTCATGATTCGGGCCACAGGTCACTGCTGAACACCGGGGAAGTGCGCCAGGATGGGCGCGTGGATTACCGCGCTGAACGTCCCCGGGTGTTGTCGATGGTGCTGGCCGGTGGCGAAGGCAAGCGCCTGGCGCCGCTCACGCTCGATCGGGCCAAGCCCGCAGTGCCCTTCGGCGGCCATTACCGCCTGATCGACTTCGCGTTGTCGAACCTCGCGAACGGGGG
>JANMVY010000405.1:0-1931 GCA_031393535.1 Actinomycetes bacterium
GCGAGGTCGCTCGGCGTCACCCTCGGCGAACAGCTCGGACGCCTCGGAAAGAAGCTGGGTGACGTAGCGGTATCCCTCGACGATGTCGAGCTCGTCGGTGAAGCGATCGCTCGCCAGCACGTAGTTGTCGCGGATCTCACCGAGCAGATCGATGAGATCGTTGAACGCCTTTGTTGACTCGGGTGCAGATGCCATGGCTCTCATCGTTTCACGCGGCGCGCCTCGCGTGCCGGTGCTTGCTCCACGCGTCGGCCCCGAGCACCGCCGGTGCGGCGAGGAGGGCGACCCCGTAACCGGCGACCGAAGGTCCGCGCTGACCGAGCACCTCGGCGAGTGGCCTGATGTAGAGGAACCCGGACAACATCACGACTTCGACGGCGAGCGCGCCGAGCAACAGCCGGTTGGTGCGCAGCGGCACTCTCCACGCCGGGAGCGTGGTGCTGCGACAGGCGAACGCGTTCGCGAACTGCCCGATCACGACGGCGGTGAATGCTGCCCCGGAGGCAGTGGTGAGGGCCGCACCGGTCGGGAACACGTCGCCCGGACGCCACCCTGCGACGACGAGCGACACGATGAACGCAAGGATCTCGACGAACGCCTCGACTGGTCCGAGCACGCCGAGGGCCCGACGCAACACCGAGCGGTCGAACAGGTGCTGGCCTGTGAGGGGCGGGGGGAACCCATTGCCGTGGTTGGGTTCCGCGCCGAGCGCGAGGGCCGGTAGCAGGTCGGTGCCGATGTCGAGGCACAGCACTTGGAGTACGCCTATGGCGAGCGGAAAGCGGCCACCGGACAACGCCCACAAGACGAACGGTGTCAGCTCGGCGACGTTGTCGGTCAAGTGGTACGTGAGGAACCGGCGCACGTTCGCATATGTGGCGCGACCTTGGTTGACAGCCTCCACGATCGTGTCGAACTCGTCATCGAGCAGGACGAGGTCCGCGGCCTCGCGAGCGACATCGGTGCCGTTGCGACCCATCGCAACGCCGATGTCGGCCGCGTGCAACGCAGGGCCGTCGTTCACGCCGTCGCCGGTCATTGCGACGACGTGACCGCGTTCCTGCAACGCCTGTGCGATGCGGAGCTTGTCCTCAGGGTTCACACGGCTGACGACGACGCCGTCGTGGTCGACGAGCGCGCCCAATACCGCGAGATTCTCTGGGAGCGACGCGCCGTCGAGCACCGGATCGCCATCGCGGCGTAGGCCGAGGCGCGACGCGACGGCTCGAGCGGTCTTCGGGTGATCGCCGGTGAGCATTGCGATGCGGATTCCCGCGGCGCGGCAACGGGCGATGGCCTCCACCGTGCCTTCCCTTGGCGGATCCTCGAACGCCACCAGCGCGACCAGAGTGAGGTCGTGCTCGATCGCGTCGGGGTCATCGCCGTCGGGACGGCCCGACACGTCGCGTCGGGCGATTGCGAGAACCCGCCGCCCATCGCTCGCCATCGCGTCGAGCGCCGCGTCGGCCGCAGGGTCCGGAGCGCAACGCACGAGCACCGCTTCGGGGGCACCTTTGACCACCAGTTCGAAGCGGTCGACGTCGTCGGTCAGGAGCAGCGCCGACATCAGGCGACGTCGAGGGTCGAACGGGTAGGTCGCGACGGCGGGTGCGGCCGCCTCGTCTGCGTCGCGCGAGAGCCCGGCACGGTGTGCGAGGGCGTCGATCGCGGCGTCCATGGGGTCGCCACGTACCTGCCAATGGCCGTCGTCGCCTAGTGTTGCGGTGCCCTTGCTGCACCGCATGGCGTCGCGGATCGCCCGCCACACGTCCGCACGCGCCGCCTCGTCCACGTCCATCGTGCCGACGGGTTCGTATCCCGTTCCGGTGATGCGGGCCGAGCCGACCGGTGTCCACACCTCGACCGCGCTCATTTCGTTGCGCGTGAGCGTTCCGGTCTTGTCGCAGCAGATGAAGGTCGTCGACCCGAGG
>JANMVY010000456.1:0-1918 GCA_031393535.1 Actinomycetes bacterium
TGCGCGGCGGGCACGTCGAAGCCGAGAAACTCCGCAATCTGGCGAACAGATGCCTCGGGCTCGCGTTTGAGGTCTGCGTAGTGCACGAGCATCACGTTCGGCTCGTGGCGCAAGGGCCACCACGCGGCGAGCAGCCCGAAGATCATCGGCACGATCGCGTGGCTGCCGAGACCATCGAAGAAAGTCTCGAAGTCCGGTCCGACGAGCGCCTGCTTCGGCACGTGCCACAGGTCGAACCACGCGTCGGAGTGCGCGGCGATGAACGGGCGGAAGGACGCGACGGCCTCGTCAGGGTTACGTGCGACGACGACGTAGCGCACATCGAGCCCGGCTCCAGCGCGCTGAAAGGGCAGCGTGGGTGGTGCGGCGTGGCTCTTGAAGGCACGTCGCGTGTCGCGGGGCATGCCATCGAACGCAGCGATGAGGCCATCGATCGCGCTGTCGGGCCGAGGGACGATTTCGAGCCACGGCACCTCGGCATAGATGTCGGCGAACGCGGGGTCGCCGCCCGATCGGAGTTGGTGGACGATGTTCATCGTCCAGGTTGTGCCACTCTTGGGTGGCACAGAAACGACGATGTCGCCGTCGCGCCACTCGATGCTCTGCTGCATCGTCTCGTTGAGCCACGGGGGCGGTCCCGCTGGAGGACCGTCTTGCCCCGCCTCGTGTGCTGCTGCGCTCACTCGTTCACCCCTCGACATTCATGGTGGTCCGGCCGGTCGTCGGGCACGCATGGGGACCGACACAACACGGGCCGGTTCCCGCGTTCGAGACGTTAGCGCGAGCGCCGTCAGCCACTCGGATCTGCGCCCGTCGGCTCTTCGCGACTTGTCGAAGTGGACCGCGTTCAACGCCGCTTCTTCGCGTGCCGGGTCTTCTTCGTTCTCGGTTTCGGCTTCGTCCGTGGCGGCGGTGGGGTCTTCTTCCGCGGGCGCTCGAACTCCGCGGGAAGCACCCGCGCCGCGGCCCACTTGTCGACCGTGCCCGCCTCGTTGGGTCGGCTCTCGAACGAGATGATCGGGTGACGCTTGTCGTCGGTGAACCCGACCACGGTGCCAACTTCGCCTTCGTCGATCTCGGTGTCGGCGAGGATGACCTTCTTCGCCAGGATGGGGCACCACATGATGCGGTCGCCCGCATCGTGAGGCACCGGCCAGGTGCGGCGCGCGCTCGCCGGTGGCAGCGAGTCGACCTTCGCGGACGACTCCTTCCACATCGTGCGCATGCCCTTCCAGAGCAGCACTGCCGCGACGGCGACGATCGCGAGGATGATCCAGCCGGTCATTACCCGGCATTCTGGGCGATCGGTTCGCTCCTCGGCAACGTTTGAGCGATCCGGTGCCCTGGGCGCGCACTCTCTACACTCGGCGCGACGGGCGTGACGGGATCGCGCTCGACCGAGGGGGATAGAGATGGATGGACGGCTCGAAGGACGCATAGCGATCGTCACCGGCGCGGGTTCGGGGATCGGTAAGGCGTCGGCGAAGAAGATGGCGAGCGAAGGTGCCGTCGTCATCGTCAACGACATCAACGGCGACACCGCTGCACAAACCGTCGACGAGATCCGCGCCGCGGGCGGCGAGGCACACGCGCAGTCCGGCGACGTCACGAGCCGAACCGATGTCGACGCGTTGGTCGACGGCGCGGTTGCTCGTCACGGGCGTCTCGACATCGTGCACAACAACGCCGGCGGGGGAACGACCGTGCCCATCCTCGAGATGAGCGACGAGCACTTCGTCCACGACATCGAACTGAACCTGCACTCGGTGTTCTTCGGCATCCGCGCCGCGCTGCGGGTCATGGTGCCGCAGGGCCGCGGCTCGATCATCTCGACCTCGTCGGGCGCGGGCCTCGGCGCGGTGCCCGGCCTCGCCGCCTACGGGTCGGCCAAGGCGGCGGTGATCATGCTGACGCGTTG
>JANMVY010000477.1:0-1538 GCA_031393535.1 Actinomycetes bacterium
GCGATGACGTCGTCGGTGGTGCTGACGGTCGCGAGGAGCGAGATGGTGTTGTCGAGCACGGCATCGGCGTACGCCTTCGGTACACCGGCGACCGCGTCGCGCGGCACGACGATCTGATAGCCGAGATCGCTGCCGGTGAGCACCAGGCCGAGCACCCCGATGTTCACCGAGTTGCCGGTGGCGATGATGGTGGTGATGCCCATGTTGCGCAAGATCTGATCGAGCGACGTGCTCGTGAACGGCGTCATGCCGTGGATGCGCGTGACTTCGATGTCGCCCGGTTGCGGATGCAGCTCGGGCATCACCTCCGCGCCCGGGTGCCCCATGTTCAAACGACCCTGATTGAGCTTGCGGCTCGCCGCGCCGATACGGGTGTTGACCTTGGAGCCGCGCTCGTCGGGGCGGAACACCGCCGTGCAGTGCACCACCGCGGCACCCGCGGCGCGCGCCGCCGCACACAGCCGCGCGACGTTGTCGATGACACCGAGCTCGTGCACCTCCTTGGCCAACGCCTGCATCGCGGCGAGATCGCCGGTGATACCGCGTTGGAGCTCCATGGTGAGCACGGCGGTGGTGGCGGGGGCGACGAGAGAGCGGAGATCAACGGCCATGCGCTTCTCTAGCACGCATCGGCACCGGCGCGTCGACCGTCGTTGCCGCCCGTGCGCAGCGCAACGTGTACCGCAGCGTTGCCGCCTCGAGCAACGGTGCACTACACGTTCGCGAAGGGTGCGAACAGCAGGTCGGCGAGCGCGTCGAGGTGCGGCACCCGGGCGTGATCGAAACCTGCGTGGTAGTCGTACGGATCGATCTGCACCACAGGCATGCCGGCGGCTCGTGCGCCCTTCACGTCGGCGTGAACCGTGTCACCGACATACAACGTGCGAGCCGCGGCGGTGCCGAGTGCCTCGAGCGCGGGCCGGAAGATGATCGGGTTGGGCTTCGCCACGCCGACCGAGGCCGAATCGATGATGATCACGACCGACACGAACGGGCCCGGGCCGACCTGACAGACCCCGAAATCGCGCATCTGCTCCGGTGCCGTGCCGTCGTTGTTGCTGACGATCGCGAGCGGCATCGCGGCCGCCGCGAAACGGGCGAGCGCGTCGACGTTGTGGTGTTGCACCCATCGCCACGTCTCGTGCACGGGCCGCTCGTGCAACATCGGCCACGCGGCGAGACACGCGGCGACGTGGTCCGCGCCGACCCCGATCTCATCGAGGTACACCTCGATGTAGCGCGTCCAGAAGGCTGGATCGGTCTCGTCGATGTGCAGCGCGGCTACTGCATGCACGCCGCGGTAGTGCGCACGATGGAACGCGTCGTCGTCGAGGAGGGCCAGCCCGACGGGCGCGAGCACCTCGCGGACCGGCGCCGGGTGCGGTACGAGGAACACGCCGCCGATGTCGAACACCACGGCGTCGATGGAGGAAGGCTCGAACACCGCACCAGTATGGGGCAGCTACTGTCCCGGTCATGCTGCTCGCGAACAAGGTTGCCATCATCACCGGAATCGGGCCCGGCCTCGGCCAGGAGCT
>JANMVY010000497.1:0-9267 GCA_031393535.1 Actinomycetes bacterium
GCGGTAGGAGCACCGCGGCGATCGATTGGGCTGACGAGTACTGGAACCCGGCCCCCAGGCTGCCGACGCCGACGATGCCGATGATGAGCCACGGCGTGAGCGCGTCGGATGCGGCGAAGAACACCAGCACGACGGCCGATAGGAGCTGGATCACGTTCGCCCACATCAGCACGAGGCGCCGACTGAACCGGTCGGACAACGTGCCCGACACGGGGCTGATGAGCAGCGACGGAATGAGCGCGGCCACCGAGCCGAAGCCCACCCAGCTGTTCGACTTGGTCAACTCGTAGAGGGTGAACGGCACGGTGATGCCCTGCATGAACGAGCCGGCGTTCGAGACGGTCGCGCACCAGAAGTAGATGGCGAAGTTCCGATTCGCCAGCACCGCGCGGCCGGTCGTGCGGGTCGGCGTTGCGGTGGTCATCGTCGCTCACCCTACGAGACCGCCGCCGCCGCTGGTGCCCGAGCAGCGTGCGTCTGGGCGACGATCGCCTGTCGCGAGGCCGTCGGGTGCGCGACACTGGTCCTATGAGCGCACCTTTGGTTCTTGGATCGTCGCGCGGCCCGCAGATCGTGAAGGGCGCCGACCTGGTCGACGAGCCAGGGTGGCGCGCCGACACAGTCGTGGTGCATGGCAACGCATGGAGCAGTCCGTTGAGCCCACCGGACTTTCCGCTGTGGCTCGTGCGGGGCACGCTCGAATCGGGCGCGTCGTTGCACTGGCAGCTGCCCCACGGCGACGAGGTGGTCTACGTGCTGTCGGGCGAACTCGATGTCGATGGCCGCGTCTGCCCGACCGGTGGAACCGTCGTGGTCGAATCGGGCGTCGCCGCACGAGCGGTCGCGCGCGGCATCACCCGGGTCGTCCATTTCGGTCCGGTCGACCCCGTGCCGCCCACGGAGTTCGCGGGTGCTCCCGAACAAGACGGCCATTGCACGCACGTGATCGGCCCCGCGGGCACCTATCAGTGCATCGAAGGAAACCGCGACACGCGGTACTACATGGACTCCACGTGTCGTACGTGTCGGGCCACGCTGCTCTACACGGGCCGCGCCGAGGCCTACGAGTCGAGCGCGCACAGCCATTCGACCGACGAGATCATCTACATGCTCACCGGTGGCGTGAAGTTCGGTGCGTACACCGTCGACACGGGTGACGCCATGTGCGTCGCGAAGGACGTGCGCTACAAGTTCACCAGCGACAGCTTCTTGATACTGAACTATCGCCGCGACGGGTCATATCAGACCATTGACCGTGACAAGCCGCCGATCCTCGAAGGTGGCGCGGTGCACAACTTCACACCGGTGATGGATCTGCGCTGACCTCGAGCGCCGGGGTGATCGCTGTGGGATACCACACCCCCGCGCGTCGCGCGATCCACGCGGTCCACAAGGTGAGCACGAGCATCGACCCGGCCGACGCGAACCAGAGGGTGCGGGCCCCCCACGCGCCGTAGATCGATGCGCCGCTCAACGCGGCCACACCGGTCATGAGGCTCGCCGTTGCGCCGTAGAGCCCTTGGCCGGTGCCGAGCAACGCCGGCGGCGCGGCGTGGGCCATGGCGGTCGATCCCGACGGTGTGGTGATGGTGTCGAATGCCGACCGCACGATGCCCACGACCGCGATGACGATCGCCGACTTCGCCAGCCCGAACATGGCGATCGCCGGCACGGTGCACAACATCGAGAACACCGCGGTGCGGTACGAACCGTAGCGATCGGCAAGGCGCCCGCCGAACCGGCTGAAGAACACGTACGGCAACGCGAAGCATGCGAGCGTGACCGCGGTCGCGTTGTCGCTCGCGCCGATGTCGTGCAATTGCTTCGCGATGACCGGCTCGAACGCGCCGATCGACAGGTTGGCGGCTGCGCCGATGAGCAGCGCGGCGCGTACGCCGGGACGCGCGACGAGTGAGCGCACTGCGCCCGTCGGGGTGGAGGATGCCATGCGTGCACTCGTGGCGACCCGCAACGTCGCGCCGGCCACGACCAACAGCAGCACCGGCGCGAGGAACGGCAGGCGTAGTCCACCGAGCGAGTAGAGGGCGAACGCCAGTGGCGGCCCGACCACGAACCCGCCCACCTCGACCCCAACCATCATCCCGAGACGTTCGCCGGCCCGCGCTGGGTCGCGGCTGACCACCGTGCGCCGCGCTGCCGGGGTGAACATGCCGCCGCCGAAGCCCACGACCGCACGGGCCAGCGCGAACTGCCAGAGCTCGGTTGCCACGCTGAACCACGCAAACCCGATGCACATGCACGCGATACCGATGCGCATCACGATCAACGCGTGTCCCCGGTCGGCGAAGCGCGCGAAGACGAGTTGGGCGAGCACCGAGCAGATCACGCTCGTGGCGGTGATGAGCCCGAGTCCCTTCGTGGGTAGGCCGTAGCGGTCCTGCAGCTTGGGGAGCAGCGCGAACACTGCCGCGAAGCCCATCATGTTGCACGCCGAGACGCCGACGATGCTGCACATCGTCAGATCGTGGTCGCGCGGGGTCAGGCGGGGGTAGGCACGCACCGTGCATGCCTAGCAGCGATCGAATCTCACTGTTGTTGCGCGGCTTCTTGGCGCCGACGCGACTCGACCACTCGTGGCGTGGGTGGTTGCACAGAGGTGGTGGGCACACGCGTCGCGTCCATGCGGCGGATCTCGACACTTGCGTCGACGTGGGGCAACCCGGTGCGGACGACATCGGGGCCGTTGCGCTCCGCGAGACGCTCGGCGTGCGACCTGATCGCGTGGCCCCATTCGGTGTGCCTCGTCGGTGCGAGGTACCCGTGGTCGTCGACGGCGAGGTCTCGGCCCGCCGTCGTTGATCGCCGCTTGTTCGCCGACGTAGATGTCGTCGAGAAAGCGGTTGCGTGCCGTCACTCGTTGCGCGCGCCCGCGTTCGATCATCGCCCACTCCGACGCCGGGATGATGCGCGGGAACAGATCCATCGGCCAGGTGCGCTCGATGCCTTCCTCGTCGCCGTACACGGTGAAGGTGATGCCTCGGGCGGTGAAGACGTCCTCCCCGAGTTGGCGACGGTGGCGCAGGTCGTTCACGTACGCGCAGCAAGGCCGTCAGATTTCGTTCAGCTACTCGGCCTGAGCGACGGTTGGGCCGCGGACCCGTTCACGACCGGTGCGAGGTCGGTGGCGAGCTTGTCGAGGAGTTGCAAGAGCGCGGCACGGTCGGACGAGGACCAGTCGGTCATGAGCCGGGCGAGCGTCTCCTGCCACGTGACTCGAGCGTTGAGGATGGTCTTGTGGCCAAGCGCGGTGACGACGATCTGTGCGGCGCGACCATCGGTGGGGTCGGTGTCGCGTCGGACAAGTCCGCGTTCGACCAGCGCCGCGAGTTGGCGGCTGAGCGTGGACTGGTCGACGGCGAGGGTGTCGAGCAGATCGGAGGCACGCGTCGGGCCGCGATCGTGCAGCAGGTTCAACAACAAGAACAGTCGGCTGTCGCCGGCCGCGCCGGCGCCCATCCTCTCGGCCAGTCGCGGGTCGCGTGCGAGGCGGATGAGCGCGGTGAGCTGCGTGTCGAGGTCACGGAAGTACTCGTCGTCGCGGGGCGCGGGCACAGCTGCATGCTATTGGCCGGCGGACGACTCGGCCGGATCACATGGTGCACCTAGGCTCGCTGCCATGGCACAGAGCGACGATCGTCTCGACATCATCGAGTTGATCTACCGGTACGCGGCGATTGTCGACCTCGGGCGCTACGACGACATTTCGATCGTGTTCGCCGACGATGCCGAGTGCGACTACTCGTCGATGCGGGCCTATCTCGGCGACGACACCAACCCGCGCGGCCGCGTCGACATCGAGCGATGGATCCGCCGCTACACGGGAACGCGTTCGAGCATGCACTTCATGCACAACCCGGTCGTCGATTTCGTCGACGAGCACCACGCGCGGATGCGGAACTACATGCACAACACCAACTCGTCAATCGCCGGGGTTTACCAGATCGACGCGCACCGCACCCCGGGGGGGTGGCGGATCGCCCGGCTACGTCTCGACGAGCGATTCCTCGACGCCGACCGTGTCGCGGGTACCCCCGCCGACTGACTGACGAAGGCCGGCCTCGAGTGACAAGAGCGAGGTGTCGACCCTTGCCGCCCACCGATCCAACGCGGTCGAGTGGTTCATCGAGCGCCCCCGGCCGGATTCGAACCGGCGACCTACCGCTTAGGAGGCGGTTGCTCTATCCCCTGAGCTACGAGGGCGGGGCCGGCGCGAAACGTGGGAGAAAGGCTCCTGCGTGGGTGCGTGTCGGGTACAGGGGTCGAGTGTACGGGCCGGTGATTGGTGCCGAGGAGACCTGTTTGGGCGCTGGGCTGGAGCGCGGCACGATCGGGCGGCGGAATGGCCTGGTTTCGGGTTCGCCGGCGGTCCCGGCGTCGAGGAGTGGCGGCAGGGCACGGTCAACGCAACAGTCCCGACGCACATCACCCTCGTGACTGCCCTACGCGGCGGCGCACCGAGCGCGCACGGCGCGTGATCTGCCGCACGGCGCGGGCCCAACATCGGACCCGAAACCAGGCCGACATGCGCACACGCGAGCCGACTGCGCCGATGAGGGCAACAGCAGCAGCGCCGGCGAGACGTCGCACAGACCGCGACGCGGATCGACAAGTCGCTCGTCCCAATTCACAGCGTTGTAGTCATGAACGAGATCCTCGACGGTGACGCCCAACGCGGCTAGCAGGATGCTGAAAATGCCCTCGTAGAGGCCGCGGGTGCTGGCGTCGGGGTTGGTGGCGGGGTCTGGCGTGTTCTTTGTCGCGTTGTGCACCTGGGCGGTGCTTAACGCGACAAGGAACGATGTCGGTCAGGTCGCAGCGAGGTCGTCGAGGTTGGTGATGCGGATCAGGTTGTAGACGGCAACGGTGATCTTGAACCAGGCCCGGTTTCGTTCTCGGCCCCGGTAGCGGAGTTTGCGGCCCCCGCCGACGGTCTTGGTCCACCCGAACGGTTCCTCGATCCGTTTGCGGATCCGCATGCTGATCTCGTGGCCCGCGTGGCGGGTGGTGCGCCCGTCGATCGCGGAACGGCGACCGGTGCTGTGTTGCGCGACATGCGGCGTGAACCCGAGCGCTCGCACGTCGGCGACGAAGCCTTTGGTGTCATAGCCCTTGTCGCCGGCGACGGTCCGGCGCCGCGACGTGCGCGGGAGTCGGGCGAGCATCTCGGCTGCGGTGTCGCGTTCCGCGTAACCCGACGCGGTCGTGAGCTCCGCGTCGACGATCAACGCGTTGCGGTGCTCCATCAACAGATGCCCCACGTAGCACAACGTCGCCGCAGTGTTGTTCGACTTGCGATAGAGCCGCGCCTCGGGATCGGTCGTCGACTGGTGCGTGTCGTTCGATCGTTTCTGGCCGTGCCAGCCCACCTCGGCGTTGCGACCCGCGGGCGCCGGCTCGGCGCCGCCGGTCGGCGGGTCGGGGTTCTTTGGTTTGAAGCTCTTGTGCGACGCCCACGCCTCCAACAATGTCCCATCGACCGAGAAATGCTCCGACGACATGTAACGGCGAAGCTTCGCTTGGCGGACCACCGCAGCGAAGAACTCATCGGCGACGTCGTGGTCGAGGAGGCGGCGCCGGTTCTTCGAGAACGTCGACGCGTCAAACGCCGGCTGATCGATCCGCATGTCCAAGAACCACTTGAACAACAAGTCGTAGTTGAGCCGCTCGCAGAACGCGCGCTCCGAACGCATCGAGTACATCGCCATCAACACCGTTGCCTTCAACAGGGTCTCCGGCGGCACGCTCGACCGACCAGAGCCCGCGTACATCTCATCGAAGGTCTCGTCGAGATCCGCCAGGACCGCGTCGACCACCACCCGGATCCGCCGGATCGGATGATCAGCCGGGATCAACGAATCCGGGCTCAACGTCGTCAACATCGCCAACTGAGGATCAACAGCTCCACGCATACCCACAGTATTTTCGATCCAGCGACAAAACGCGAGCACCCTCAGCCGATTTTCAGCACCCTGCTAGCACGCGTCGCCGGTGCGACGGCAATGCGCGGCGGCCGTCGTCGAAATCTCCTTGGTCATACGCGGCGTACACGCGCGCCGACCGCGGCCGTGTCAGGGTTGCCGCCGCCCAGCGACACCCGATGCGGTGCCGACTGAGATGGTCGACGAACGGCTTGCCCGAACCATGCTCCGCGCCGGCGAACAACTCGGCTGCCATCTCCCACGCCGCGCGCACCAACGCGAACTCCCTGGATGACCACGGTTCGGCGGACAACTGCCGCGCGAGGTGCGGATATGTCTGCGCGATGACGATCACCGCGCGGTACCGCCGTCGCCTCGCCAGCGCGGTGCGGTGCGCTGCACGATCTGCGCGAGATGGCGTCCGATGAAACGATCGAAACGACGCGCTACGCCGCCGGCAATCGGGCGTCGGATTGCCCTGGCGACCAGTCGTCCGACGGGCAGCCAGGCGTGCGCCCGATGCGCGTCGGGATATCGCCAGGTCTCATACGGATCAGTCGGATCGTTGACGCCGTGCTTCACGAAGAACGCATGCTTGCTCGCTCGGTTCCACGCCGGTGACCAGCGGCCGAGGAAGAACGGAAGGTCGCGAAACGCCAGATGGTCGGGAATCAGGTAGACGACGCGCGACGCGGGCTCGAACCACACCGAACCGCCCGCAGCGTGCACCCGCAGCACGAGGTCGAGATGATCGCCCTGTGAGCGCATGGCTTCGTCAGGGCCGCCCAGTGCCAGAAGTTTCTCGCGATCGAACAGCACCGTGTGGAACTCGAACAGCTCGACAAATTTGGCATGAAGCGGGCCGATCTCATCAAGCGTTCGTCCTTGGTGGTGATGGACATCGACGAGCGTGGTGGTGGTGCCACAGCGTGCAAGATGGCAATCGCCCCCGGCCTCATGCACCGAGAGCGTGCCGGCGACGCGTTGGAGCACAAGCGGGCGGACGACCCACGCACCCGTAGCGTTGGCCGCGTCGATCAGCGGCTCGAACCATCCGGGGGTGGTGACGACGTCGTTGTCGACGAACACGACGAAGCGCGCCGACGAGGCCGTGAGTCCGATGCGTCGTGCCGCGTTCGGGGCCAAGTGCCGGCTCGGTCCGATGACCGCAATGCGACCGTCGTGCAACGCTCGAGCCGCGGTCACCATGCGATCGGGCATGCCGCCGCGCACAAGCGTGACCCGGACATCGTGGGGAACCGTAGCCACCACGCGTCGCAGGGTTCCGAGCGTGGGGGCATAACGCTCCCGCGGCACTACGACGATCTCGACGTCCCACATCGAGCCCATCCTGGCACGGACGCCCCGCGCCGCCGTCGCACGCCTGGCTGCCTACGGATTGGCCTCGTGGCGGTAGTAGCATCGGTTGTCCGAGCACGACAACGTGTCGCACAGGTGGGCTGCCCCGAGTGGATATTTCGGTCGTGATGCCGGTCAGAAACGCGGCCCATCGCGTGCAGCCCGCTATCGACTCGGTGCTCGCCTCGATCGCCGACACCTGCCGTCTGACGGAGTTCATCCTGGTGGACAACGCGTCCACCGACGGCACCGCCGAGTTCGTCCGCGCACGCTGGGGCGATCGCGTCCGCGTCGTCCGCGTCGAAGCGGTCGGCTCGTCGAGCGCGAAAAACGGCGGCGTCGAAGCCGCGCTCGGCCGCGTGCTGTTGTTCGTCGATGACGATGTGCACGTGCCGCGCAACTGGGTGACAACACTCGCCGAGCCGCTGCTCGCCGGCGACACCGATATCGTCTGTGGCGCGGTGAAGCTCGCACCGAACCTCGACCGACCGGGCATGACCGACTATCACCGTCGCCTGTTGGCCGACACCTGCGACGGGTTGGGCACGCCGCCCTGCACGGTGGTCGGTGCGTCGATGGGTGCGTCGCGTGCGGTCTTCGACGCGGGGCTCACCTTCCACCCGGCGCTCGGGCCCGGTCGGTCGGGCTTCATGGAGGAGCACCTCTGGTTTCTCGACGCGCGTGACAGCGGATTTCGAATGCGATTCGTCCCTGACGCGATCGTCGATCATCACGTCTCCCCCGACCGGCTCGATCGGGCAGGCTGGCTGTCGCGCGTCACGCGGCAAGGCCGCTCCGACGCGCTCGCCCGCATCCTGCACGGTGATACCCACCTGACCATCCGCGACATCGTGCGGCCCGCTGTTGCGACCGCGCGGCGCGCCGTCTACTGGATTCCCGACCGCAAGACCGTGGTCCCCTCCGAGCGCTACCTCGCCGCCGTGTGCGTGCAACAAGCGGCCATATCGTTCCTCCGCGAGCATCGTCGGGTCCGGTAACGCGCACGCCACCGCGGGACCGCGGTGGCGTGCGACACGCTCCCGCAGTCGATCGCAGGCGTGTACCGGGGGCATGTAGAACGCGTCACCCGGCTCGTGACAGCCTCGTGCACGTCGAGCACCTGAGTCGCTCAAAGGCCCCGCCTTCATCGCACGATGCGGGTCCCGGCCGTGCCGAGAATGGCCGCGGGCAGCAGCGCCGGTGAGGTGACGATCCCCACCCGGTCGGGGCCGCCCGTCACGAAGCGCACGAGCGCATCGACCTTCGGTTGCATGCTGCCCGCGGCAAATTGGCCCTCGGCTCGAAGCGCACGAGCCTCGTCGATGGTGAGTCGATCGAGCCATCGTTGGTCGGCTGTTCCGTAGGCGTATGCCACGCGATCGACCGACGTCGGGATCGCCAGCATCTCGGCGTCCAACTCGTGGGCGAGGACCGCGGAGGCCAGATCCTTGTCGACAACGGCCTCGACGCCCCGCAGCATGCCGTCGGTCCCGCGCACGACCGGGATTCCGCCACCACCACACGCCACGACGATGCTGCCTTCGGCCAACAGGGTTCTGATCGCCGCGAGCTCCACGATGGCGACAGGCTCGGGAGACACGACGATTCGACGCCACCCTCGGGGTGGGTCCGCGACGACCGTCCAGCCGAACGCGGTGGCGTGGCGGCGAGCGGTGGCCTCGTCGAAGAACGCTCCCACGGGCTTGCTCGGCGCGTCGAACGCGGGATCCGCGGGGTTCACCAGCGTCTCGGTGACTATCGCGACGACCGGCCGCGACGACCCCCGCGCGGTGAGCTCGTTGCGCAGCGCCATGAGAAACATGTGCCCGATCGCGCCTTGGGTGTCACCGACTGCGTAGTCGAGCGGGACCGGTGCGATCTCGCCGATCGACAGCTCGGACCGCCGCAGTATGAAGCCCACCTGGGGGCCGTTGCCGTGGGTGACCACGAGCGGATGGCCGCTCTCGGC
>JANMVY010000517.1:0-2991 GCA_031393535.1 Actinomycetes bacterium
ATTTGTCACCGGCGGTTCCATTTGCGCGAGCTGCTCGGCTACACCCCGAAGCGCTGGAAGAAGGTCGAGGCGTGGATGGCGGAATGGAGTGCCAAAGACGAGCGCTATAAGGCAGCGTTTGCGGAATGGCGCCAAGTCAGCACCGCCGACCGGTCTCTCCATGACTGCCTGGTGAGCGCCGGTTTGAGTGCGAGCTCGGCCGCCAACCGCATCAACGGGCTGAGCACACTTGGGGTGTCGGGCGACATACCGCCGATGTATTGGATCAACCGCCGCACCCTAGCGATGTCATGGGGCGCCACCGATGACGAGGACATCGAATTCTGGCGGCTGTATGATGCCGGTTACCCGACAGTTGTGCTCGAGGAAACCTGGCGGGAACGGGTGGAAGCCGCGATGCAGGTCGCCCGTCGCGCCGTCAACCGTGTGCATGAGGTTGTCAATACGCGCACCGTGCCGTTCGCGGGCGAGATCGAGGATGTCGTCGAGAAGGAAGTCGTGCAGCCGAAGGCGAAGTCGGCGAAGGCAAAGGTGGTCGCGAAGAAGCCGGAGAAAAGCGACACGAAGGTGAAGCCCGTGCAGAAGCTGATGAAGGGCAAGGCCAAGTCGGCCGCGAAGAGCTCGGACGATGAAGATAACGAGCCGACCGGAACTTGGGTGCAGAAGCGCGAATGGTGATCGCGGTCGCTGCTTCCAGTCGGGCAGGACGGCCACCGGCTACAGATCGAGGGCGGCACGTGCGGCTACGCAACCGGCAATTGGACTTGAACGCCGAGCAACGACGAGCCGTGCGGTTCGGCACGTCTTGCCGGAGTTCGCCCCTCCTTGTTCTGGCAGGGGCGGGCTCCGGCAAGACCGGCGTGCTCGCTCATCGCGTCGCGCACCTCATCGAGCAAGGCGTCGACCGCAATCGCATCTTGCTCCTGACCTTCACGCGGCTGGCGGCAACCGAGATGACGGAGCGGGTGGCCGGGCTCATTGAGGCCCCGTCGCCGTCGAGCAAATTCGATAGGGGCGGCGCGGTGCCGTGGGCAGGCACCTTCCATTCGATTGGCCTTCGCCTGTTGCGCGCTTTGGCCGACGAGATTGACCTGGACCCCACGTTCACGGTGCTCGACGCCTACGCCGCGCGGTCGTTGATGGGCGATGTTCGGGACGAACTCGGGTTCGCTGCGGGAGCACCGGACACTGCCGAATGCCAAGCGATCTATTCGTTCAAGGTCAATGCGCGGTCGCCGCTCGCCGACGTGCTGGATGCGCGCTGCCCAAAGCACGTCGACCAGCTGGCCAAGCTGAAAAAGCTGTTTGCCGCCTACACCAAGGCCAAGCGAGCGCAGAACGTCGTTGATTTCGATGACCTGCTGCGGCTGTGGTTGAAGCTGTTGCGCCGACCAAAAACCGCTCGGTCTATCCGGCGGCTGTGGGACCACGTGCTCGTCGATGAGCTCCAGGACACCAACCGGCTTCAGTTGGAAATTGTCCGCCGCCTCAAGCCCGACGGCGTGGGCCTCACCGTCGTCGGCGACGACGCCCAGGCGATTTACGGTTTCCGCGCCGCCGACGTGACCAACATCTTGCGGTTTTCCGAGCACTTCACCGAGCCCGCGACCACGGTCACGCTGGAGACGAACTACCGCTCCACCGCCGCCATACTCGATGCCTCCAATGCCGTCATCGCCCTCGCGCCGACCGGTCTGAACAAGACCCTGCGCACCCCGAAGGACGGCCCGACCGGCTCGAAGCCCGCGCTGGTGACGGTGGCCGACGACCAGGCGCAAGCCCGCTACGTCGTCAAGCAGGTGCTCGCCAACCAACGGGCCGGTATGCCCCTCGCCGAGCAAGCCGTGCTGTTTCGTATCGGCAGCCACAGCGTCGACATCGAGGCTGAGTGTCGGCGCCGGAACGTCGCGTTCGTCAAGTTCGGAGGTAACGCCCTGCTGGAAAAGCCGCATGTGCGCGACCTGCTCGCGCTGCTGTCGTGGGCGGAGAACCCGAAGGACCAGACCGCGGCTCGCCGCCTGCTGTGCAAGCTGCCGGATGTTGGACCGGCGACCGCCAAGAAGTTCATCGACAGCGTCGACGGCACGAAGGTGCTGACGGCGCTGCGTGCATTCAAGCCACCGGCCGCGGCCAGCCAGGGATGGAAGGACGTGCTCGACGTGATGCGCGGGCTGCGCAAGCGAGATACGCCTTGGCTGCAGCAGTTGGCGCACGCGACGCGGTGGATCGAGGCGCGGGCCGCGCTCGATGCCGAGCACGGTGATCTGATCCGCCGGGACGTGAAGGTGATCATGGGCGCCGCAAAGACATTCACGGACCGCCCGGAATTTCTCGCGAACTTCGCCCTCGACCCGGGCGACGCCGACGCGGCCGGGAAAGGTGACGACCGCCTGGTCCTGTCCACGATCCACGCCGTGAAAGGCAAAGAATTTGAAGCGGTGTTCGTCATCAACGTCGTAGACGGAGCGCTGCCGTTCGCCATGGCGGTTCGCAATTCCGTGCTGGTCGCGGAAGAACGGCGCTTGCTTTACGTTGCGATGACTCGCGCGAAGCATCGGTTGACTCTGACCATGCCAAGGGCGAGCGCGCTCGTGCGGCCGACCGTTGCCCCGCTCGGCCGCCTGCCGCCTGCCAACCGCTCGCGGTTCATACCGGCCGCGCTGCTCGCGTTGTTCGATGAGCAGGAGGCGTAGGCGGACTCGACCACGGCCCTACGGCCGGTTGAGCGCGACATGCCGGGGGCAGGGCAAACAGCCGACTCACCGAGACGTACCGGTTGCGCCGGGGCCGCACTCGCCGACTTTCCGGTTGTGAGGGTCGGGCTGTCGTGGCACCATATCGTCGTCGACGCGTGCCCTTGACCCGTTGCAGAAGTCGTGACTGTTGAGCTTGCTCGGGTGGAGTGAGTCCGGTTACGATAAAGTTCGGGCTTGCTTGCGTGAAGGGTACAGGCGTGAAAGGACCATCGACTTTCAATATCGGCTGCTGCAC
>JANMVY010000548.1:0-2064 GCA_031393535.1 Actinomycetes bacterium
CCGAGCCGGTACTCGTCGGGGATTCGCACACTGTCGAGGAAGACCTCGTTGAAGTCGATCTCGCCCGTGATGTGCACGAGCGGTCGCACGGTCACCCCCGGCGCGTCGATGGGGCACGCGAAGCACGTGATGCCCTGGCGCTTCGGCACGTCGGGATCGGTGCGCGCGACCAACAGGCCGAAATGCGAATAATGCGCCCAGGTGTTCCACACCTTCTGGCCGGTGACCACCCATTCGTCGCCGTCGCGAACAGCCCGTGTCGCGAGCGACGCGAGATCGCTGCCCGCGCCCGGCTCGCTGAACAGCTGGCACCACACCTCCTCGTTGCGCACGAGCGGCGGAATGAAGCGGCGGCGCTGCTCCTCGGTGCCGTAGTTCAACAACACCGGGATGATCGCGGTCACACCGACGATGTTGAGCCTGCCGAGGTTGAGCGTTCGCAGCTCGGCATCGATCAGCCGAGCGACGCGCGGCGCGACGCCGAGGCCGCCGTATTCGACCGGCAGCCCAGGTACCACCATGCCTGACGCGGCGAACGCGGGGTACCAAGCCTCGTATTGATCGCGCGTGCGCACCGTGCGCACCGCGGCCGCACCGCCGCGCGCCGCGGCGTCGCGCCACACCTCGGGCACATGCGCGTCGACCCACGCGCGGACGGCGGCCGCGATGGTGGTGTCGTCGGCCGCAGGATCGACATCGAGACGCGTTTGCATCGTCACGGCTCACCTGCGCGCGCCCGGGCGCGCAGTTCCTGCTTCAGCACCTTGCCACTCGCGTTCAGCGGCAACTCGTCGACGAACTCGACGCGCCGAGGCACCTTGTAGTTCGCCATCTCGCGCTTGCACCATGCAATGATCTCGGCTGCGACCGGCTGCACGCCCGGCTTCGCGATCACGAACGCCATGCCCGCCTCGCCGAGACGGTCATCGGCGATACCGATCACCGCGACCGCGCCGACGTGCGGATGATCGAGCATCATCCGTTCGATCTCGACGGGATACGCGTTGAAGCCTCCCACGATGAACATGTCTTTCATGCGATCGGTGATCTGGACGTAGCCGTCGGTATCCATGGTGCCGATGTCGCCCGTGTGGAGCCAGCCAGCGGAGTCGATTGCCTCGGCGGTCTGCCCGGGGTCGTCGAGGTAGCCGCGCATCACGTTGTAGCCGCGCACCACGATCTCGCCGGCCTCACCTCGTGCCGCCTCGTTGCCACCCTCGTCGACGATGCGCACCTCGACGTCAGGGATCGCCCGCCCCGACGAGTTCGCGACCTTCTCGATCGGATCGTCGTGGCGACACATGGTGGCGGTTCCTGAGCACTCGGTGAGGCCGTAGCCCACCACCACCGTCTCGAAGCCGAGTCGCCGCTTCATCTCGAGAATGAGTTGCACAGGCACCGCAGCAGCGCCGGTGATGCAGAGCCGCAACGAAGCCAACGAGGCGACGTCGAGGTCGGCGGCATTCATGATGGTCTGGAACATCGACGGCGCGCCGGGCACGACGGACACGTGCTCCTCGGCGACGCGTGCGACGAGCGATGGCACGACGAACACCGCGTGCGGAATGTTGACCGCGCCACGCATGAGACAGGCGAGGATGCCCGAGTTCAAACCCGACGAGTGCAGATAGGGATAGACCACGAGGAAACGATCGCCGGTGCGCAACCCGACCGCGTCGCACCACGCCAGGTACACCTTGCAGATCGCACCGTGCTGGAGCATCGCGCCCTTGGGTGCGCCAGTTGTGCCCGACGTGAACAGGATGTGGCATAGGTCGTCGGCAGTCACCGCCGCGACGCGCGCCGCAAGCGTGGCGTCGCTGACCGCCGCGCCGCGCGCGACGTAAGCGTCGAACGACACGCAACCCTCGGGCACCGGGCCCGAGAGCACCACGATCGGCTGCAGATCGGGTAGGTCATCGTCGGTTTCGCGCAACATCGCCACGAAATCGGTGCCGAGGAAGTCGGTGACGGTGAACAGCACGCGCGAGCGCGCCCGTCGGAGCACCTCGACGGCTTCGCGGCCCCGAAATCGCGTGTTGATCGGCACGAGCACCGAACCCA
>JANMVY010000553.1:0-2907 GCA_031393535.1 Actinomycetes bacterium
TCCCGGAGTTCTGGGTGCCCGTGGCGTAGAGCACGCCCACGTCGGACGCGCCGATGGTGAGGCGCGCCGTGAGGTCGAAGCTGCGGCCGCCGATGGCCGCGGCCGCCTGGCCGGGCAGCGGTGACATCGGCGGGCGGTACACGTACCGGCGATTCAGCGGATGCGGCGACCGAGCACGAAACTGCGCGCCGAACAACTCGACGCCGCGATCGTCGAGCGGGAGCACACCGTGACGTTCGGCCTCGCGCCACCACGACGCGATGAGCTCTCGGAGCGTGTCCGGATGCGCGGCAGCAAGGTCGTGGCACTCGGATCGGTCGACGGCCAAGTGGTAGAGCTCCCAGGGTTCGGTGTCGTAGTCGGCGCCGGGCTGGTGCTTGCACACCGCTTTCCATTCGCCCGCGACGAGCGCCCGGCTACCGTTCTGCTCGAAGTACTGGAGCTGGTTGACGGCGGGGGCATCCGCGTCGGTGAGCAGCGCGGCGAACGAGGTACCGGTGACGGGCAGTTGTTCGATGCCACGCCGGACGGAGGGCGGGTCGACTCCGATCAGCTCGTAGACGGTGGGTGCGACGTCGGCGACGAACACGAACTGGTCGCGCATGGTGCCCCGCTGGTCGGCGGGGAGGCCGGCCGGCCAGTGCAGGATCATCGGCACGTGCACGCCACCTTCGTGGGTGTTCTGCTTGTACCACCGGTAGGGCGCGTTACCGCATTGCGCCCACCCCCACGGGTAGTTCGTGTGGCTGTTCGGGCCGCCGATGTCCTCGATGCGGACGATCGCCTCGTCGGGTGTTTCGAGGATGCCGTTGAAGAACTTCATCTCGTGCATCACCCCGTACGGTCCACCCTCCTGCGAGGCGCCGTTGTCGGCATGGACGACGAGGATCGTGTTGTCGAGCCGGCCGAGACGACGTAGCCCCTCCACCAACCGGCCGATCTGCGCGTCGGTGTGATCCAAGAACGCGGCGAACGCCTCCTGCAGTCGAGCCGCGAGCCGCTGCTCGTTCTGCGAAAGCTCGGCCCAGGGCCGTACCCCGGGGTTGCGGGGCGCGAGCTCGGTGCCGGCGGGGATGACCCCGAGCGCCAACTGCCGGCGGTACCACCGCTCACGCACCACGTCCCAGCCCTCGTCGAAGCGCCCGCGGTACGTGTCGAGGTACGCGCGCGGCGCTTGATGCGGTGCGTGGGTCGCACCGAACGCCAGGTAGCAGAAGAACGGTCGGTCGGGCCGCACACCGGTCGAGTCGGCGATCATCACGAGCGCGCGGTCGACCAGATCGTGCGAGAGGTGATAGCCACCCTCGGGGTCGCCCGGCGCCTCGATCGGGTGGTTGTCGGCGACCAGTTCGGGGTGGAACTGATCGGTCTCGCCTTCGAGGAACCCGTAGAAGCGCTGGAACCCGCGCGCGAGCGGCCATTGGTCGAACGGACCGGCGGCGGAGCACTGCTCCATGGGCGCCAGATGCCACTTGCCCACGGCAAACGTGGCATACCCGGCGTCGCCGAGGACCTCGGCGATCGTCGCGGCGTGGTCGGTGATGTGACCGAGTTGGTGGGGGAACCCGGTGCGGAAGTTCGACAACGACCGCATGCCGACCGCGTGGTTCGCCCGGCCGGTGAGCAACGCCGCCCGCGTCGGCGAGCACAGCGGGGTGACGTGGAAGTTGGTGAACTGCAGCCCGCCCGCGGCGAGGGCGTCGATGTTCGGTGTCGCGATGTCGGACCCGAAGCAACCGAGCTGCGCGAATCCCGTGTCGTCGAGCAGCACGATCATCACGCTGGGGGCGTCTTCGCCGGGATGCGCGGGCTCCGCGAACCACGGCTCGGACTCCGCGACCGTGCGCCCGATCGTGCCCTCGAACCGAACCGGCTGCGCCATTCCCCACCCCCGCAGCTCATGGTAATGCCGGCACATCTCCGCGCTCAGCGGATCGACTTGGCCTCTTCCGCCGGGTCCATCGTCACGGTCATCACGTTGTCGGCAGTGCAGTCGAGCGTGCCCTTCGCGGTCGGGTGGACACGGGTGAACGCGCCGTTGCGCACCTGCATGATCACAAAGCAGGGGCTGTAGCCCTTGAGATCCTTCGCGCCCATCCAGCCGTTCGCGGTGAAGTCCTTGGTGTTGGTCAAACCGTCGAGGATCGCCTTGCGGGTGACGGCGTTCGGGCCGGCCTTGGCCACGATGCCGTCGACCACCTGTTTGAACAGCACACCGGCCTGCCACGCCTGCGCCCCGAACGAGTCGGCCTTGTCCGCGCCGACCCCGGTCACGTACGCGGCCGCCTCGGTGTTGAGGTCGGCCTCCTCGAAGGGGAGGAACTGCATCAACATGTAGGTGCCGTCGACATCGGCGCCGCCGACCGACAGGAAGGCCTTCGTGTAACACGCGAGTGAACACGCCCACACCTTGACACTGGTGAGCCCCTGCGCCCGGGCTTCCTTGCGCATGGTCCACATCGACTTGTCGTTGCCACCCACGTACACGTAGTTGGCGTTGACGGCTTTCGCGATTTGGATGCGCGGTGTGTACGCAGCCTGCTCGTCGCGACCCGACGTCTTCGGGGTCGCGTCCCATTTCACGCCGATCGCGGTCTGGCCGGCGATCTGATAGGTCGCACCTTGTACGAGGGTGGGCAGGTCGGCCGGCACCATGAACAAGCCGTGCAGGTTCGGCCCGAAGTTCTTCTGGTACCACTTGGCCGCACCGAGCAACACCAACAGGTCGCGTGGACCCGAGAGCACCTGGCAACGCTCGGGCACGGCCTGGATGATGAAGGCCGACGGCGCGCACTGCTCGTTGACATCGGCCGCCAACGCGGCGATGTCGGGCAGGCCGGTCGGCGCGCCGGCCTTGTCGACGCAGCCGCGCATCGGGGCCACGTCGGGGTTGAACAGCGCGTTGCC
>JANMVY010000583.1:0-4739 GCA_031393535.1 Actinomycetes bacterium
CTCCAGGTCCACCCGATGCACCAGCACCGGTTCCCCCAACTGGTGATCGCGAAGGACGGTTTCCCGCTTGATCAGCCCTACTGGGTCGACACGTTGAGCGTGGCACCCGGCGAGCGGTACACCGTCTTGATGCAACCCGACGCCAAGGGGACTTGGGTCTGGCATTGCCACATCCTCAACCACGTCGAATCCGATGCCGGTGCGTTCGGCATGCTCACGGCCTTCATCGTGGAGTGACCCCCAAGGCCATTGCACCAGCGGAGCGCCCCGTTCGCGGCCACACTCATGGTCGTGACCATACGAGTCTTTCTCCTCGACGACCACGAGGTCGTCCGGCGCGGCGTCGGCGATCTCCTCGAATCGACGGGGGACTTCACCATCGTGGGCGAGGCGTCGAACGCCGAACAGGCCTTGAACCGCATCGGCGCCGCCGCACCCGACGTGGCAATACTCGACGTGCGCCTGCCCGATGGCAACGGTGTCGAGGTCTGCCGCGAGATCCGCTCCACCTACCCCGAGGTTCGTTGCCTAATGCTCACGTCGTTCTCCGACGACGAAGCGTTGATCGACGCGGCTATGGCGGGTGCGCACGGATTCGTGCTCAAGCAGATCCGCGGCAACGACATCGTGGCGGCGGCCCGCGCGGTCGCCGCGGGCAAGGTGCTGCTCGATCCGGCCATCGTGAAGAGTGCGTTGGCCCGCCTCGAAACCGGCAGCACCACCGATCGACGGCTCACGCAACTCACCGACCAGGAACGCCGCATCTTCGAGCTCATCGGCGACGGCAAGTCCAACCGTCAGATCGCCGACGACCTCTACCTTGCCGAAAAGACCGTCAAGAACTACGTGTCCAACCTTCTCGCGAAGCTCGGCATGAGCCGCCGCACCGAGGCCGCGGCAATGGCCGCCAGACTCGACGAACGAGCGCGCCGCCGCACCTACGAATAGTCATCGGTCGTCGCGACCGGTACGCACCATTCGAGCACCGTTCCCCGCTCGCCGTTGCGGCGAACCTGCAACGAGCCGCCCAACTCGGTAGCCCGCCGTGCCAAGTTCGCTAGACCACTTGAGCGCGCAAGCCCATCGGTGATGCCGACCCCGTCGTCGCGAACCTCGACCCGCAACAGGTCACCGTCGAGCTGTACGAGCACCTCGGCGCGCGTCGCGACCGCATGTCGTGCGATGTTGGTCAGCCCCTCGCGCACTGTCGGGAGGACGTGCGCGGCCACGGCCTCGGGCAAGGCGTAGTCGATCGGGCCCACCAGCGTGATCGCCGGTTCGAACCCGAGCGTCAAGGCGAGCGATTCGACCATCTGCCGCAACTCATTGGTCATGGTGCGCGGACGCGAACCCATGTTGAGCTCGAAAATCGTCGACCGGATCTGGCGGATCGTCTCGTCGAGGGAGTCGACCGCTCGTTCCAGACGTTCCGCCACCCGCGGCGACTCGGCCTCACCGCGCACGGCCTGGAGCGACATGCCGATGGCGAACAACTCTTGGATCACGGTGTCGTGCAGGTCACGACCGATACGTTCGTGCTCCTCGGCGATCGTGCGCCGGCGCCGGGCGGCTGCGAGCTCACGTTCGGACTCGACCCACACCGACATGTCACGGATTGCCGCCACCACATACACCGCATCCTCGAGCCGCAAGGGCGAAAGGCTGATGTGCACCGGGAATCGCGTACCGTCCGATCGCCGGGCGCTGAGTCGCCGGCTCTCGAAGCCCATCGGTCGTTGTGCGGGCCGGGCCACGTACCCCTCGCGCTGGGCGAGGTGACGATCGCGCAGCTCCTCCGGGACCAGTACGTCGACCGATTGCCCGACGAGCGTGTCGAGGTCATGGCCGAACATGCGGCTCACCAACTGGTTCGCGGCCCGGATGAGGCCGGCCGAATCGACGACCACCATTGCGTCGGGGGCCGCGTCGAGCAGTGCTCCCCCCGGGATCTCCAAGCGTTCCCCCGACATCGCCTAGTCCTTTCGCCGAGCAGCTTTGTCACGAGCGGGAAAACTTCGACAAAGATGGCGTCTCCACGATGGCACGCTCAGGAGTGACATGACGAACAACTATCCACTCGAGGTCGGCGGGGTGAACGACTACCCCATCAAGGTCGGCAGCATGTTGTTGACCCTCGTCGATCCGACCCCCGGCTTCGAACAGGCGTACAACCGCTGGTACGAGCGCGATCACTACTACGCCGGGTGCATGGTCGGCCCGTACCTCTTCGCCGGAAGCCGCTGGGTCGCCACGCGGGAGCTCAAGGACCTTCGCTGGCCAGGCGGCGACGAAACGATCGCGCGCCCGACCGATGCCGGTTCATACGTCGCGATCTACTGGGTCGAGAAGGGTCACCACGGCGACCACTTCGACGTATGGGCCCGTGACCAGGTGCGTTGGCTCTACGCTGAAGGCCGCGGCTTTCCCGAGCGCCGACACATCCACACCGTGCTCTTCGACCACCTCGGTGCTGTGTACCGCGACAGCGACCCGGTGCCGATCGACCTTGCCCTCGATGCGGTCTATGACGGCATCGTCGCCGTGTGGTTCGACGCCACCGTAGGCACCGCGGCCGACTTGCACGCACAACTGGCGCCGACGCACATGACGAACCTGGTCGCTGATTCTGCAATCGAGATCGCTTCGTCCTGGACACCCTCCGCGGGTGAGAACGAGCCGAAGGATGTGCCGATGGACCTCGGCGGCAAAGCCGGCGGTCCCGAACGGCTGTGCCAGCTCTTCTTCGTACGCGGCGACGTCCGTGGGGTCCTCGACCGTTTCCGCGCGTACACCGAGCAGATCGAGGCCGCAGGACTCGCGCGCATCCACCTGGTGGCACCGTTCTTCCGCACAGTCATCGGCACCGACACCTACGCCGACCAGTTGTGGTGACTGCGTGAGCCTTCACCTGCTCGCGCAACGGCTCGGCGTGGCCACGGGCTACACCGGTGCGCGGCGCGAGCAGGTGGCGGTTCCCGACTCGACGATCGTCGCGGTGATCCGCGGTCTCGGCCACGACACCGACGCCGCGGACTGGATCGATCGGGCGCTCGCGCACCTCGATGCGTCGGACACCGCGCGACTCGTCGAGCCGGTACTGATCGCATGGGACGGTCACCTCGATCAGCGCGCCGCGTTCGCGCGCCTCGGTGACCGCCGGGTCACGCTGCGCGACGACGAAGGGCGCGACGTCGGCCAACTTCTTGACGACATGGCGCCGCTGCCCTTGGGCTACTTCCACCTCACGGTTGACGACGACCCATCGCACGCCCTTGTCATCAGCGCGCCGCACCGTCTCGACGCACCGACCGGGCGGCAACTCTGCGCCTTCGCCCCGCTGTACGCGTTACGTCCCCCCGAAACATCTCGATACGCCGACCTCCGAGAGCTCGACGATCTCGTCACGTGGGTCGCGGCGAACGGAGGACGCGGTGTGTTGACGTTGCCTCTTCTCGCCGGCTTCTTCGACGAGCCCGCGGAGCCCAGTCCATATGCGCCCGCAAGTCGCATCGCGTGGAACGAGCTCTACGCGATCGTCGATCGTCCCTCGATCGAGGCTCGCGACACACTCATCGACTACGTGGCTGCATACCGAGCCACGCGCCTCGGCATCGAGCAGGCAGCGGCGGGCCTAGGTTCTGAGCCGTTCCAAGCGAGTGAGTTCCTGCAATTCCTCGCCGCGCACCCCGCGATAGCCGCCTACGCGAGATTTCGCGCCGCCGGCGAGCAGTACGGCCGTGATTGGCGACACTGGCCCGAACGGCTCCGTCACGGCGAAATCCAGGCAGGCGAGGTCGACGCGACACGCGTGCGCTATCACTGCGTCGCCCAATGGCTCATGCACACCCAACTCGCTGAGGTGGCGGCGCGAGCGCGGGCTCTGGGCGTCACCTTCGGACTCGATCTCGCCGTCGGAACCCACCCCGACGCGTACGACGTCTGGGCGCATCAGCGCTCGTTCGCGTCCGGCCTGAGCATCGGCGCGCCACCCGACGAGTATTTCCCCGGAGGTCAAACCTGGGGTTTCCCACCGCCTATCCCCGAACGCGCCCGCGCTGATGGATACCGCGATCTCCGGGCCGCTCTGCGGCATCACCTGGGCGTCGCGTCGTTCCTCCGCGTCGATCACGTCATGGGCCTGCTCCGGCTCTTTTGGATTCCGGACGGTTCGTCACCCGCGCACGGCACGTACGTCTCCGCGCGGCTCGACGAGCAGCTCGCAGTGGTCTGTCTCGAAGCACGCCTCGCGGGGGCCACGATCGTGGGCGAGAACCTCGGCCTCGTACCGGCCGAGATCGACGAGGCGCTCCGAACCCACGGCATTCTCGGCCTGACCGTTGCATACGGTGCGCTCGAGGATCCGACCACCGCCACCCAACCCCTCACGGCACCGGCGCACGATGTCGCGACGTTCGGCACCCACGACATGGCCACGTTCGCGGGGTTCGTCTGCGGCGACGACCTGGCCGACCGCGTCGCCCTCGGTCTCGGGAACCCCGACGACGCACGCGCCCACGCCCGCCGCCGCATGCGGGCACTTGACGCTGCCGCCGCGGCGCGGGGTATCGAAGCAACCCCGGGGGCGCTCTTTCATGCGACCGTCGTCGAGCTTGCGGCGAGCGCCGCTCCGTGGATGGTGCTCGCCGTTGAAGACCTCTGGGGCGAACGAAGGCCGCAGAACGTCCCCGGCACCAGTACCGAGCGGCCGAACTGGCGGCGGCGCTTCGCATACACGCTCG
>JANMVY010000587.1:0-2410 GCA_031393535.1 Actinomycetes bacterium
TCCGCGGTCCGAGCCGACATCTCGATGGTGAAGGCCCACGTCTCGCGGGTGGTTCTCACGGTGCTCGACCGGACCATCCAGGTGTGCGGCGCCCTCGGCTACTCGGGCGACCTCCCGGTCGAGGGCTGGTATCGCGGCACGCGCTTCGGCACCATCGGTGACGGCCCCGACGAAGTGCACAAGAGCGTCGTGGCGCGCACGCTCCTGAAGCAATATCAGCCAGTCGTCGGATGGCCCACCGAGCACATCCCGAGCCGCCGCCCCGCAGCGTTCGACAAGTGGCACGAGCTTCGTGCCGCGGCCGGCCTCTCGAGCACTGCGGCCGGCGTGTGATGGAGGACACCACCGCGCTGTTTCGCTTCCTCGACGACGCCTTGGGCGACCATGCACCTGTGACGCTCACGCCCATGACCGGCGGGGGCTCGTGCGAGGTGTTCGCGCTCGAGCGGGGCGGCGAGCGTTGGGTGCTTCGCCGCGCTCCCGCACACGCGAACACCACACGTGCGCACGACGTGCTGCGCGAGTACCGCATCCTCGTTGCGTTGGAGAACTCCGCGGTGCGGGTACCCCGACCGATCGTCGCGTGCGCCGACCTGGCGGTTTTCGGCACGCCGTTCTATGTGATGACCCGCGTCGACGGCGTGCCGGTACGCGGGGGCATCCCCGAAACCTGGGTCGCGTCGCCACAAACCCAGGGCCGAGCGGTCGAAGAGCTCATCGACGCCTTGGTCGAGGTACATGCACTCGATTGGCGTGCGGTGGGTCTCACCGATCTCGGCCACGCCGAGGGTTTCCTCGAGCGCCAGGTCGAGCGGTGGCTCGCCCAGCTGGCGTCCTACGGCGGCCGCGACCTCCAGGCGGTGCACGACCTGGCGGGTTGGCTCGACGAGCATCGCCCTGTCGGCCAGGAGCCCACGTTGTTCCATGGCGACTACAAGCTCGACAACGTGCTGTTCGCACCCACCTCCCCGCCGCACCTCTTGGCCGTCGTCGATTGGGAGATGGCCACCATCGGCGATCCGCTCATCGACCTCGCGTGGTCGCTGATCTTTCATCCGGTCGGGGGCACGATGCCCCTCGGCATGGCCGGGCCACACACGTTCGCGATCGAACAGCTGCCCTCGGCCGATGCAATGGTCACCCGGTACGCCGACCGATCCGGCCGTGACCTCTCGGCCATGGGTTGGTACCACGTGTTCGCCCGCTGGAAGGGTGCGATCGTGCTCGAGGGCAGCCATGCGAAATGGCAGCGCGGCGACTCCGTCAATCCTGTCCACGAATGGTTCGGTCGGCAAGCCGACAAGCTGCTGTCGAGCGCGGCAGAGCTTGTCGAACGTGCCCGCTCCGGGGAGACGGCATGAACCCGACCTTCCGCTGTGACGACAAGGTGGTCGTGGTCACCGGTGCCAGCAAGGGTCTCGGTCGGGCCATGGCGCTCGGCTTCGCCGAGGCCGGCGCGCACGTGGTCATCGCGAGCCGCAAGCTCGACGCGTGCGAGTCGGTGGCAAATGAAGTGCGCTCGCTCGGTCGACGCGCACTGGCCGTGGCGTGCCACGTCGGCGACTGGTCGCAATGCGAGCACCTCATCGACGCCACCATCGCCGAGTTCGGTTGCATCGACGTGCTCGTGAACAACGCCGGCATCGCACCCGTGCCGCCGTCGCTCCTCGGCGTCACCGAAGACCTCTTCGACAAGACCATCGCTGTGAACCTCAAAGGCCCGTTGCGGTTGAGTGCGTTGGCCGCCTCGCACATGGCCCCCGGCAGCACCATCCTCACGATCAGCTCGAAGGCGTCCACGCACCCGTCGCCGTTCACGGTGGTGTACGCCGCGGCCAAGGCCGGGTTGAACGTGCTGACCAGATCGATGTCGCAGGAGTTCGCGGCACAGGGCATCCGGGTCAACGGCATCATTTGCGGCACGTTCCACACCGACAGCTTCCACAAGTCGCTGCCGAACGAGGCTGCTGCGGCGGCCATCGCATCGCGGGTGAGCGTCGGCCGCATCGCCGATGCCGCCGAGATCATCGGCACCGCGTTGTATCTGGCAACCGACGCGTCCTCGTATCTGAACGGCCAGATGATCGTGCTCGACGGCGGAGGTATCTGACATGGAACACTTCAACGGGTCGGTCGCGGTGATCACCGGCGGCGGCTCGGGTATCGGGTTCGCGCTGGCCCGAGCGCTCGCGACCGAAGGAGCGCTTGTGGTGCTCGCCGACATCGACGACGCTGCGCTCGCCGTGGCTGGCGCGCAGCTCAGCGCGGCCGGGGCCGACGTGCTCACGGTCCACACCGATGTATCCGTGCTCGCCGAGGTCGAAGCGCTTGCCGCGGCCACGCTCGCCCGGTTCGGTCGCGTCGACCTGGTGGTGAACAACGCGGGGGTCATCGCCTGGAATCCGGTTCG
>JANMVY010000665.1:0-7248 GCA_031393535.1 Actinomycetes bacterium
GAAGCGCTCGCTTTGTTGCTCACATTGTCGAGCGGGGTTCAGGGGTTCACCACAATCCACGCCGGCTCGGCACGTCAGGCACTCACGCGGTTGCGGTTCATCTGCCAGCTGAGCGACACAGCCTCGGAGCTTCCGATCAGCGCCCTGAACTCGCTCGTCAGCGAGTCGATCGACGTTGTCGTCCACGCCGTACGCACACCACAGGGGCCGCGAGTCTCGTCGATCCTCGCGGTGGACGACCTGACGGGCCCGAGCGACGCGACCCAGTTCACGACCACCGAGGTGTTCCGTCGCGAGCGGCCCGACGGGCCTCTCGTATGGACCGGACAGATCCCGTCACGGCTCAGCCGTTCGTTCGGCGAGGCCGGCTTCGACATCCGCTCGCTCGTCGACACGACGTCCGGCGCCGGCGCGACTCGCGAGCGGTGGAGCATGTCGACATGATCGCTCTCGCCCTCGCCGGGCTCGCCGCTACCGGCGCCTACCTGCTCTACAGCGCGCTGGCATTCGGTCGCACATCGCTCCGCAGGCCGAGTGTCGACGGGCCGCCACGGCGGCGGGTGGCGGTCGACGAGTGGTTGGCGCAAGCGGGCCTCGACGGCATCGACCGTCGTGAGTTCTCGGCAGTGATCATCGCGTTGGGTGCTGCGGGTGCGCTGGCCGGGTGGGTGCTCTTCGCGGGCGCACTGCCGGCGGCCGCGCTGGCGGTCTTCGGCACGTCATTCCCGGTGGCCGGGTACCGCATGCGCCGCAAGAACCGGCAATCGCTCGCGGCCGAGGCGTGGCCACGCCTCATCGAGGGGATGCGCGTGCAGACCGGCTCGTTGGGTCGCTCGATCCCCCAGGCGTTGTTCGACGTCGGGCTGCGCGGGCCCGACGAGTTGCGACCCGCGTTCGCGGCTGCGCACCGCGAGTGGTTGATCTCCACGGACTTCCCGCGAACTGTCGCGGTCCTCAAGTCGCGTCTCGCCGATGCCACGGCCGACATGGTGTGCGAGACGTTATTGGTCGCGCACGAGGTCGGCGGCAGCGAGATCGATCGTCGACTCGAGGCTCTCGCCGACGACCGCACCCAAGACAGCCAGGGGCGCAAGGACGCCCGATCACGCCAGGCCGGTGCCCAGTTCGCCAGACGGTTCGTGCTGCTCGTGCCGCTCGGCATGGCACTCGCCGGCATGTCGGTGGGCAACGGGCGCGCCGCGTACCGAACTGCAACGGGTCAACTGCTCGTCCTGGCCGGTATCACGATCGTGGCTGCATGCTGGCTGTGGGCCGGTCGCGTCATGCGCCTACCCGTCGAGGACCGGGTGTTCTCCCGGTGACCCGCACGGCCCTTCTTCTCGCGTCAGTCGGGTTCGTCGGGCTCGTGCTCGTGTTCTCGGAGCTGCCGTGGTTCGGTCGCCGATCGCTCGCGGATCGCCTCAGCCCGTACACACCGAGGTCGCGTGCGCCCGGCCGCGACGCGACCGGTGTGCTGTCGGTCGGTTCGTTCCGCGAGGTCATCGCACCGCTCGCGCACAGCGTCGGCAGCCGACTCGCGCGAACCTTCGGGGTGCAGGAGGAACTGGCGCTACGCCTGCACCGCTTCCACGCCTCGATCGAGCCGACACAGTTTCGCGTGCGTCAGATCGCGTGGGCCTTCGGTGCGCTCGTGGTCGCAGCGGTTGGTGCGCTGGCCTTGCACGTCCCGGCGCTCGCCGCGCTGGTCTTCATCGGTGGTGCACCGGTGCTGGCGTTCTTGGTGCTCGAGCAGCGCATCGTCGCGGAGTCGGCCCGTTGGCAGCGACGACTCTTCTTGGAGTTGCCGGTGGTGAGCGAGCAGCTGGGCATGTTGCTCGGCGCGGGCTACTCGCTGGCGGCGGCGATGAACCGCATAGCCGAGCGGGGCAACGGCGCGTGCGCACGCGACCTCACGCGGGTATGTGACCGCATGCGGCAGGGCTTGAGCGACACCGATGCGCTCGCCGAGTGGGCGAGCACCGCGGACGTCGCGGCGCTGCATCGTCTCGTCGGCGTGCTCGCTCTCAATCGCCAGGCCGGCGACCTCAGCAAGCTCATCGCGGACGAAGCACGCTCGGCGCGACGCGACGCGCAACGCGACCTGGTCGAGATCATCGAACGCCGCACGCAGATGGTGTGGATCCCGGTGACGGTCGCGGCCCTGGTACCCGGCGTGATCTTCATGGCCGTCCCCTTCCTCCAGGCGTTGTCGCTGTTCTCCGGATCGTGACCGGCGACGTACGCCCTTCCCCTCCACAACACCATTCCCAGCAAGGGAGCACCCAAACATGACGAACCTCCGACTGAACGCCGGCCTGCTCGCGCATTCGCTGCGCGCGTGGCGTCACGCGCCCGCCCGCGGTGATCGCGGCGAAGGCGTTATCTCCACCGCCATCGCAGTGCTCATCGTGGCTTTCCTCGGCGCCGCGATGTGGGTCGGCTTCAACGCGATCTGGCAGAGCTCCGAGGCCAACATCCGCACGAATGTCGAACAGATCGGCGCGAACGGCTGAGCCGGTGCGCTCCCGATCCAGCACCCACCGGGGCGCGGACCGAGGATCAGGCGTCTTCGGCACCACCTTCGGTTTGTTCGTGTTCCTGCTGATGCTCTTGTCCGCGGTCAATGTGGCCTACGCGCTTTACGCGCGTTCGATGCTCACCAACGCGGCACACGACGCCGCGCGCCATGTCGCCGGTTACGCATCGGTCGACAACCGCGACACGGCACGAGGGATGGAGGATGCGCGCTTCCGCCAGCGGCTCGGAGGTCTCGACCACGACGCCGTCCGTCTCGAGTGGGCCGTCGATGATCCCGACGTCGTCGTCGTGCGTGTGATCGCCCACCTTCCGTCCCTGCTGCCCCGCGCGCTGGGCGACGCCTTCGGCGTCGGCTCGACCGAGCGCGAGATCCGCGTTCGCGTGGAGCGCGAGCGATGACGGGTGCAACTGGCGTACGTCGCGATGAACGCGGCGCGGTCGCCGGCATCGAGGCGCTGCCGTTCGGCTTCCTGCTCTTCGTCGCGGGAATCCTCTTCATCGCGAACATCTGGGCGGTCGTCGACGCGAAGCTCGCGGTCACCCAGGCGGCCCGCGAAGCGACGCGAGCCTTCGTCGAGGCCGACGATCTTGCCGCGGCCGACGCCGATTCACGCGCCGCTGCGTTCGAGACGCTCGTCGCATACGGTCGAGGCGACCTTGCGCGCGTGACGATCGACGAGCCGGAGCTCGACGGGCCGTTCGCGCGCTGTGCACGGGTGACGATCACGGTGCACTACCGCGTTCCGGCCCTCGTCGTGCCATGGCTCGGCGGTCTCGGTCACGGCATCGATACGACCGCGAGTCACAGCGAGGTACTCGATGCCTACCGCGGCGGGCTCCCTGCGGGCACGTGCCCATGAGCAGCTTCGTGCATCGCCGTCATCGCGCGAGTTCCGAGCGCGGCACCGTACTGCTGTTGTTCCCCGCAGCGGTATTCATCCTCTGCGTGCTCGGTGCGCTCGTGGTGGACAGTGCCAGCGCGACCATGCGTCGCCGCGAGCTGCAGAGCGCGGCCGATGCAGCGGCGAACGATGCCGCGGCACTCGCGATCGATCCGGCGTCGTTGCGAATGGGCGTGACAATCATCGACCCCGACCGCGCGCGGGCCGTCGTCGGCGCGTCGCTCGAACGGCAGCGGATCGGTGGGCTGCAGCACGTGGCCGTACGTGTCGAAAACGGCGACACCGTGGTCGTCGAGCTCGAGGCGGCGCACCCCTCGGTGTTCGCGCGGTCGCTACCCGGGGCCCCCGACCGCATCCATGTGCCGGCGCGAGCACGCGCACAAGCCATCACCGCGGGCGAGGCGCTCGTTCCTCGCTGACCGCACGCAGGTCGTCGGGTTCGAGCCAGGCACAGATCACCACCCCTTTCACCACCCCTTGACACTTTGAGATCATTTCAATATCTTTCAATCTGTGCACGCGTCGATCGTCAAGTCCGCGACCCATGAGCCGGGTCGTCGTCGGCTCCGCCGAGAGGCCGAGTTGCTCCGGCGGGCGCGGCACCCGGGGGTCGTGGCGGTCGCCGAGTTCGTCGACGACGACGGCCTCACGCGCCTCGCCCTCACCCCCGTCGACGGCACCACATTGGCCGAGGCGCCACCCACCGATGCCCTTGCGGCGCTCCGGTTTGCCGCCGCGCTCGCGCGCACGGTCGCCGACCTGCACGAGATCCGAATCGCCCACCGACACCTGCGCCCCGATCACGTACTCGTCACGGGCGACGGCCGCCCCATGCTGTGCGGCTTCGCCGATGCAACCGACGAACCGACCGACGAGGACCGACGGATCGACGCCTGCTCGCTGCGCGATCTCGTCGAACTGCTCGCAGTGCACGTCGAATCGGCGACCTCGCCTCGCGCAGCCGCCGCTTTGCGGTCGCTGGCCGCGGACGTGCGCAGCCTCGACGAACCATGGTCGGCGGCCGAGCTGGCCACACGTGCCGGTCGCGCGGCGACGGTGGTGTCGCGAACGACACGGCCGGGTTCGCGCCCCCGGCGACCGCATCGACCGGCACCGCGGTGTGTGCGCCGGGTCGGCGCGTTCGCGCTCGGGCCGACGATCGTTCTCGCAGTGGTCATCGGTCTCACGCGCCATGTCGGTGAGACGGCGAGCGGCGTTCCGGCGGCCACCACCGCACCCGGTCCTGCACCCGGTCCTGCACCCGGTCCTGCGCCCGGTCCTGCACCCGGCCGTGCTCAAGAGCCGGTCGGCGCACGCCCGGCAGTGCGATTCACCGCCGGGGGCGCCGCGTACGAGGTCGGGGTGCTCGGCGACCAGATCGTTGTCGCCGACTGGACGTGCACCGGTGAGGCGAGCGCGGTTCTGCTGCGCCCGTCGACCGGTGAGGTGTTCTTGTTCGCGACGTTGCCGACGGTGGACGAGACCATGACCGGTCGTCGTCTCGCCACCGTGCCCGACGCCACCGAGCTCATCACCACCGCGACAGACGGCGCGTGCCCCGAGGTCGCGGTCAAGAACCGCGCCGGTACCACCCATGTGATCGGAGACCGGTGATGCGTACGACACGGGGCGTGATCGCGCTCTCGTCGGTGGCAGTGGCAGCCGGTGTCGCGCTGCACGCCGCCGGCCACGGCACCCTCACCGGGCCGAACCACTGGAACCTCGACGGCTGGGCGGACCTCGTCGACCAGCGAGGCGCGCCCACGGCGGCCATGACGCTGCTTCGTTACGGCGCGCTCGCGGTATGCGGATACGTCGTCGCGCTGGGTGTGCTCACGGTGCTCGTCTCAGCGACACGCATGCCGTGGCTCGAGCTCGTGCTGCGGTTGCTCACTCCGGCGGTGCTCCGGCCGCTGCTGGGCATCGTCCTAGTCGCCACGCTCGCCACACCGCGGCCCGCGGGCGCGACCGCGGCCGACACGAACCCGCCGGTGATGGTGCTGGCCACCCCGACAAGCGGGTCGCCCGAGCAGCCGAGCCCACCGCCCACGATGCGGCGCGTCGATACGCACACGCCGACGACCACCGCGGTGCCGGCCCCACCCACCACCGCGATCCTCGACGCGGCCGTGGTATCGCCCGTCGTCTCGAAGCCATCCGCCACATCCATCACGACAACCACGGTCGCGCGCACGACGAGCGCACCCACAACCATGACCGCGCCGGCCACCTGGACAATCGCTCGCGGCGAACACCTCTGGTTCGTCGCGGAGAGAGTCGTGACGCAGGCTCTCGGTGGAGACGTTCGCCACGGTGAGATCGCGAGGTACTGGCGATCGCTCGTCGACGCAAACCGCGAACGACTCGTCGATCGCGACAACGCCGACCTTGTCTACGCCGGGCAGGAATTCGTGTTGCCGCCAGTACCGCTGCGGTGATGGTGGGCGCCGGCAGCGGCGCGGAGGATCAGCTCACCGGCTGGCGGTAGCTGAGGCCCAGGTCATCGAGGCGGTTGCCCGCACCATCGACTCCGGTGCCCAAGATCGCGGCCAGGGCCTGATGGTCGTCGCGGCGAATGGTCAACACGCGTCCGTTGAAATCCTGCCGCTTCACCTGGATCATCGTAAGGTAGCGGCTGAGCATGTCGGCCTCGGGCCCGCGCAGTTGCTCGAGGCGTGTGAGGTCTATCGTGACCGACACACCGGCCACCCGAGACGGACGCTCGGTGAGATCGATCAACGGCGACACAGCCTCGACACCGAAGTCGGGCCCTTCGTCCATGGGCAAAAGTTGGTCGACAGGCACCGAGTAAAACCGGGCGAGGCGCTGGAGGCGAGGTACCGAAATGGCCCGCTCGCCACGTTCGTAGGCGCCGAGCACCGATGCCTTGAACTCCTGGCGCGACGTGGCCTCGACCTCCTGCAGCGAAAGCCGCTTCTGCCGGCGGATCGCGCGGAGCCGCTCGCCGACCTTGCGGCTGTAGTGGTCCGGGGGTGCCGGGGTCGATTCGTTGTCGATGCTCATGGAGGTCCAGCCGTCGCCCGCAGATAGTTGTGCGGCGTCATTACGTGGCGCGACGCCCCGGCACCCACACCAGTGGGCCACGTTGCGTGCTCGCCTGACGCCTCCGGGTGAGATTACTCTCCGGTCGCTGGCCAGCGCAAAGAAGCGCTCACGAACCGGCCGGATGGCTCATGTCCCCCGCGAGCCGTGACCGTAGCGCGCCAAGAACACTGCACGCGGTGATCGCCGCCGTCTCCGCGCGCAGCACGTGGTCGCCGAGTGCCACACGCTCGGGCACCGCCCGTTCCTCCTCGGGCGACCAGCCACCCTCGGGGCCGACGAGCACCACCGGCCACGCGAGGCTCGGCGGCGCGCCGCCCGGTGCGGCGAGCACCACACCGCCGCGGGCGACGACGTCGGCGAACGTGCCCACTGCCTCGACCAACGGCAGGCGCGCCCGACGACATTGCATCGCGGATTCACGGGCCACCGTGCGCCAGCGCTCGACATGGCGAGCGGCTTTCGGGTCGTCCCACTGCACGACCGAGCGCGCGGCCCGGAAGGCCACGATGCGGTCGGCCCCGAGTTCGGTGAGCTTCTGCACGACCAGTTCGGGCTTGTCGCCCTTGGTGAGCGCGAACGCGATGGTGATCGCCGGTTCGGGCACGGGTTCGTGCACGATCGGACCGGTCGGCGTCACCGCGAGCCCACCGGCATAGACGGCTGCGCACCAGCCACCACGACCGTCGGCCGCGCTCAGCGTCGCGCCGACGCGTACCCGCAGCACACGCGCGAGATGGTGCGC
>JANMVY010000714.1:0-24042 GCA_031393535.1 Actinomycetes bacterium
CTCCTTGGGCGAATCGTCGGGCAGGTCGATCGAGTCGCGATCGATCGGGCCGGATGGGCCCGCGGAGAGGTGCTCAGTCACTGACCCATCCTACGTCGAGCCTGTTGCTCGCTCAGTGGACCGAACCCGCGCCGAGCGCCAAGGGCAACCGGTCACGCCACGCCCTCGTCGCGCCGGCCAGGTCGATGTCGAGCAGACCCTTCACGACGAGTCGATCGCCGGTGGCAAGGCCGAGCCTCGCCACGGCGATGCCGGCGTGCTCAGCCATGGCCACGACGTTGGTGATGAGCTCCGGTGCGACGACGACGACGACCCGCGAGGGCCCCTCGGCGAAGAGCGCCCGATGATCGGCGATGCGGGCGACCGAGAACCCGACCCCCGAGCGCACAGCCATCTCCGCGAGGGCCACGCCGACACCGCCGACCGAGACATCGTGCACCCCTGACACGAGGCCTCCGACGACGAGTGCCCGGGTGAGCTCGGCCACCGCGGTGTGCAGTTCGTAGGCGATCGGATCGAGCTGCCCGCCCCGTGCCCCGCGATCTGCGGCCCAGCGCGACCCTGCGAGGTTCGTCGACTCGGGACCGAGGAGAAGCACCCGATGTCCTTGGGTGAGCGTGGGACCCGGCGGCCGGGTGGTGAGCGAGTCGATGATCCCAAGGAGCCCGATGACGGGCGTCGGATCGATGCTCACCCCGGCCGACTCGTTGTAGAGGCTCACGTTGCCACCCACGACCGGCACGCCGAAGGCGCGACAGGCGTCCGCCATGCCGTCGATCGACTCGGCCAGCTGCCACATCACCTCAGGGTTCTCGGGGTTGCCGAAGTTGAGGCAGTTCACCAGCGCGAGCGGGCGAGCCCCCACGCACGCCAGGTTCAGCACCGACTCGGCGACGGTGAGCGCCGTGCCGCGACGTGGATCGACTGCACACCATCGATGGTTGCCATCGACGGTGAGCGCGAGTCCGCGACCGGTGTCCCGACCGGAAACCGGGTGCTTGAGGCGGAGCACCGTGGCATCGCCGCCCGGGCCCTCGACGGTGTTGAGAAAAAGCTGGTGGTCGTACTGCGACGACACCCACGACGTGTCAGTGAGCATGCCGACGAGATCGGCGCCGCAGTCGAGCGGGGCCGCGAGCGCGCGGATGTCCGAGTCGTCGCGCAGCGTCGGGGCCTTGCGTGCACGGTCGTAGAGCGGCGCGGCATCGTGCAATGACGCCGCCGGCACGTCAGCGAGCACCGGGCCGTCCGATCCGTCGCGGATGCGCAGGCGTCCTCCATCGGTCACCACGCCGATGACCGAGGCCTGCACTTCCCATCGCGCGCAGATCTCGAGCACGCGACCCAGCCCACCCGGCTCGACGATGGCGAGCATGCGTTCTTGGGACTCGCTCGTCATGACCTCGAACGGCTCCATGTCGCGCTCGCGCGTCGGCACCGCGCGCACGTCGACGTCCATGCCCACGCCGCCTCGCGATGCGGTTTCGCTCGTGGCACAGGTCAGGCCCGCGCCGCCGAGATCCTGGATGCCCACCACGAGATGCTCGTCGAGCAGCTGCAGGCAGGCCTCGATGAGCCGCTTCTCCTCGAACGGATCGCCGACCTGGACGCTCGGGCGCTTCGCTGTCTCGTTTTCGAGGTCGGAGAACCCGGCCGACGCGAGCACACTCACCCCACCGATGCCGTCACGCCCGGTCGCGGAACCGAGAAGCACCGCGAGGTTGCCGACACCACTCGCTCGGCCGAGCACGAGTCGATCGGTTGGCAACACCCCGAGGCACAAGACGTTGACGAGCGGATTGCCCTTGTACGTCGCATCGAACACCGTCTCACCTCCCACGGTGGGCACGCCGACCGCATTGCCGTAGCCGGAGATTCCCGCAATCACACCTTCGGCGATCCAGCGGCTGCGGGGATCGTCGAGAGGACCGAAGCGCAACGGGTCCATCAGCGCGATCGGACGGGCTCCCATCGTGAAGATGTCACGGAGTATGCCCCCCACCCCAGTGGCCGCTCCCTGATATGGCTCGATCGCCGATGGGTGGTTGTGGCTCTCGATGCGAATCGCGGCGGCGATGCCGTCACCGACATCGACCACCCCGGCGTTCTCCCCGGGGCCAACGAGAACCCACGGTGCCTCGGTGGGCAACCGGCGAAGGTGGATTCGGCTCGACTTGTAGGAGCAGTGCTCGGACCACATGACCGCGTACATGGCGAGCTCGAGATGATTGGGGGCGCGTCCGAGGATGTCCTCGACGGACGTCGCTTCGTCGTCGGTGAGACCGAGCGCGCGGTGGAGAGGTTCGCTCATGATCCCCGAACCTAGTCAACGCGCCACGAGGCCACGGCATCGCCCGCAGAACCCCCGACGGCGTCCAGGCCCAACAGTCAGCGGCCGAACAGTCACCGCCCGAACCGAGGCCGCACACGTACGCGGGACGCTGTCAAACGACACTGCTCGCGATCGAGACCGGGATCAGCCGCAAGTAGCGATGTTCGCCCCGGCCGCCACCAGCAGCGATCGCAGCAGGATGGCCCCGTCGGTCCCGCCCAGGAGCGGATGGCAGGCCCGCTCCGGGTGTGGCATCAACCCGACGACGTTTCGCGCAGGGTTGCAGACGCCCGCGATGGCACCAGTGGACCCGTTGGGATTGTCCACATACGTGAACACGATCCGATCCTCCGAGCGCAACTCCGCGAGGGTTTCGGCGTCGCAGGTGTAGTTGCCTTCGAAGTGATTGATCGGAATCTCGAGGTGCTGGCCGAGCGAGGCCTGATTGGTGAGCGCGCCGGCCGTCGTTTCGACGCGAACAATCACCGAACGGCACAGGAACTTGAGTCCGGCGTTCTTCTGTAACGCCCCTGGCAACAGCCCGGCCTCGGTGAGCACTTGAAAACCGTTGCAGATGCCGATCACCGGTCCACCGGCGCGCGCAAACTCGGAGACGGCGGCCATCACCGGGGAAAACCGCGCAATTGCGCCTGGCCGCAAGTAATCGCCATGGGCAAAGCCACCGGGCAGCACGATCGCATCGACATCACCGAGCGCGGAATCGCCATGCCACACGACGCACCCTCGGCCGCCCAGCGAATCGACCGCCTCGATGACATCGTTCTCGCAATTGGACCCGGGGAAGACAACGACCCCGACCCGGGGGCTCATACGACCGCACCCGCCGTGACCGTCACGACGGCGTCCTCGATCACCGGGTTCGTGAGGAATCGATCGCACATCTCGACCACCGCGGCCTCGGCCGCCACAGCGTCCTTCGCGTCGAGGGTGAATCGCATCGCCTTGCCCACGCGTACGTTGCGCACGCCGTCGAACCCCAACGCAGGGAGCGCCCGTTCGATGGTCGCTCCTTGGGGATCGGCAATTCCCGGGCGCAGTTGGACCTCGACCAGCACCGAGTAGATCATGGGGGTCACTCTGCCACACGCCTCGCGGCGCGTCAGTGCCCTACCGGTGCGATGGTGGTCACGACCCGCCGGGCCAATCGGCGAAGCGACAAGCGGTGATGCGCTCGTATGCCTCGACGTAGCGCGCCCGTGTGGCCGCGACCACCGCCGGCGACAGCGGCGGCGGCGGCGGCGACTTGTCCCATGGTGCGCCGTCGATCACAAGCGCGGTGAGGTAGTCGCGTACCGGTTGCTTATCGAATGACGGCGGCGTCGCACCGGGTTGCCACGAGTCGGCCGGCCAGAATCGCGAGGAGTCCGGCGTGAGGACCTCGTCGGCGACCGCAAGCTCGCCGTCGATGAACCCGAGCTCGAACTTGGTGTCGGCGATGATGATGCCGCGCTCGGCGGCCAACGCCGCACCCCGGCAGTACAACGCGAGCGACAGCTCGCGGGCCCGCTCGGCGACGGCTGTTCCCATGAGTTCGGCGGCCACGGCGAAGGAGATGTTGACGTCGTGCCCAGACGCCGCTTTGGTCGACGGAGTGAACACCGGCTCGGGGAGTCGGCTGGATTCTTCGAGTCCGGCGGGAAGCGGCACTCCGTGCATGGTCCCCGACGCCCGGTACTCCTTCCATGCCGAGCCCGAAAGGTACCCCCGAACAATACATTCGATGGGCAACATCTCGGCTCGCCGGCACAGCATCGACCTTCCGACGACCTCGCCACCCTGCGCTCCCGACGGAAAATCGGCGACGTCGACCGAGATCAGGTGGCTCGGCGCGAGATCGGCGAAGAGCGAGAACCAGAAGACCGACATCGCCGTGAGCACGCGGCCCTTGTCCGGCACGGGCTCACGCATAACCACGTCGAACGCCGAGATCCGGTCCGACGCGACGAGCAACAGCCGGTCGTCACCGGCGTCGTAGACGTCACGAACTTTGCCGGAGTAGCGCGCGGGCAATGACACGGTCATGGGGTTCCTCAGAGGATGGGTTCAGGGCTGTAGCACGCCGCCTCGTGATGACGCGCGGTGATGGCTTCGACTCGGGCGACGAACGCCGCGACCTGGGCACGGGCGGCCCCGGTGAACTCGATCGGCGACGCGAGGGCTGCGGCAAACGCAGCACGGTCGATCGGCAGACGGTCATCGGCCGCGAGTCGGTCGAGGAGATCGTTCTCTGCATCAACCCGTTCGCGCAACTGCAACGCGGCCGCAATCGCGTGGTGTTTGATGGCTTCGTGGGCAACCTCCCGCCCCACGCCGTGGCGTACCGCGGTCATGAGCATCTTCGTTGTCGCGAGGAACGGTAGATAGGTCTCGAGCTCGCGCTCGATCACCGCCGGATAGACCCCCATCTCCGCAAGCACGGTCAGGAACGTCTCGTACAAGCCGTCAGTGGCGAAGAACGCGTCGGGCAACGCGACCCGCCGCACCACCGAGCAGCTCACATCGCCTTCGTTCCATTGTTCACCCACGAGCGCGTTGCACATCGTGAGGTACCCACGCACCACGACCGCCAGCCCGTTGATTCGCTCGCAGCTGCGTGAGTTCATCTTGTGCGGCATCGCCGACGACCCGACCTGGCCCGGGGCGAAGCCCTCGGTGACCAGCTCGTGACCGGCCATGAGACGCACCGTCGTCGCGAAATTCGCCGGTGCCGCGGTCGCGAACACCAGCGCGGCAACCACATCGAAGTCGAGCGAACGCGGGTACACCTGCCCCACGCTGTTGAGCACGCGCCGAAAGCCCAGGTTCTCCGCGACGGCGTCTTCGATGACCGCGAGTTTGGCGGCGTCGCCGCCGAGCAGGTCGAGCTGGTCCTGCTGGGTGCCAACGGGCCCCTTCAGACCGCGCAGCGGATAGTGATCGATGAGGTGCTCGATTCGCTCGTAGGCCTCGAGCAACTCATCTCCCACCGTTGCGAACCGCTTGCCGAGCGTGGTCGTCTGGGCCGGAACGTTGTGGCTGCGACCGGTGAGCGCCAGCTCTGCGTACTCGGCCGCGCGCCGGGCGAGCGCGGCCAGGGCGGCCACCATGCGATCACGGATGAGCACGAGCCCGGCGCGGATCTGCAACTGTTCGACGTTCTCGGTGAGGTCGCGCGACGTGAGACCCTTGTGGATGTGCTCGTAACCGGCGAGCGCACAGAACTCGTCGATGCGGGCCTTCACGTCATGTCGGGTGGCGCGTTCGCGCGCGGCGATCGCGTTCAGATCGACGTGGTCGACGACCGCCTCGTACGCCTCGACCGCGCCGGCGGGAACATCAATGCCCGCCGCCTTCTGGGCGCGCAGCACCGCTATCCACAACTGCCGTTCGAGCACGACCTTTTCGCGAGGTGACCAGAGCTCGACCATGGGCGCGCTCGCGTAGCGGGCCGCCAACACGTTGGGGATCGTCAATCCTGTTGCCACAGTGCGTGTCCTTCCGCAGCCATCAAGTCTCGCGGGTCTGCTGCCGACATGTGGAGACATATGGCGCGTGTGTGCATCCGGCACCCCTTCTTGTTGAGCGAGAACCTGTGCGGTCGTTGCGGCGCAGAATTCTGCCGTGAGTGCCTGGTCTTCCCGCGCGGGCAGAACCTGCCGTTGTGCGTCACGTGCGCCATTACGGCCTCCGGAGTACGTTCCAACGGGACTTCGGGCGTGTCCAAACGCGAAATCCGGGCCCGCGCCAAAGCCCGCAATGACGAGATCCGGGCTTTGGCACCCCCGGCGCTCCCCGAGATCGCGAATCCGGTGCCGCCAGGATGGGCCTTCGCCGAGACCGACGAGCTCGCACGGGAACCTGAACCAACCGGGCGACGTACGGGGCGAAGGCGGTCGGGAGGCACGGCCGAGCGGCCCGCCGCGGAGCAGCAGGCCGCCGCGAACACGGCGGTCGAAAAGGTGAACGAGACCAGCGACATGATGTCGTGGCTCGACTCGGTGTACTCGACGGAGTGACCACGCGCCTCAGGAGTCGGCCAGCTCGCGCTTGTGCTCGGCGAGACGCTCTGCGATCACGGGGTCTGCGATACCCAGCATCTGCGCGACGAGGATCGCCGCGTTCATAGACCCGTTTATAGCTACCGTCGCCACAGGGATGCCGCGAGGCATCTGGACCGTGGAGTAGAGCGCGTCGACGCCATCGAGACCCCCGCCCGACAACGGCACCCCGACCACCGGCAACGTGGTGTGCGCGGCGACCACTCCGGCGAGGTGTGCGGCCATGCCCGCCCCGCAGATGAACGCGACGTAGCCGTTGTCGCGCGCGGTGGCTGCGAGCTCGGCCACTGCAACGGGGTTGCGATGCGCGGAAAGAACACGAACATCGGCCTCGATGCCGAAACGAGCGAGGGTCTCGGCCGCAGGCGCCATCTTGTCGTGGTCGCTTGCGGAGCCCATCAACACGGCCACTTTCACGGTGCCTCCTTGGTCATCGAGTCGCCGAGTAACGCTATATCGGCGCGGGTGTGCATCCCGGGCCATGACAGATGGCCAACGGCTTCGTACGCCCGCTTGCGAGCCTGGGCAAGTGTCGGAGCGACGGCGGTGACGTCGAGCACCCGGCCCCCGGCGGTGACGAGCGCCCCCACCGAGTCGGCTCCTACCCCGGCCGCGAACACCTGCACGCCGGGCACGGTCCTCGCGTCCTCGAGGCCCCGGATCACGTCACCGATACGGAGCGGCCCCGGATAGCCGGCGGCGGCGCACACCACCGTGACCGCCATGTCGTCGACGAAGGTCGCTTCGTCCACCAGCGCACCGTCGGCGGCCTGGCGCAGAATCTCGGCGAGATCGCCCGCGTAGCGTGGGAGCACCACCTGGGTCTCGGGGTCGCCGAAACGCACGTTGTACTCGATGACCTTGGGGCCGTCCGGGGTGAGCATCAGCCCGGCATACAGCACCCCGCGGTAGTCGATGCCGCGGCGGCGCAACTCGTGCAGCGTCGGCCCGACCGCGGTGGCGAGAAGTTGCTCGACGATCGCGGTGGTGATCGCAGGGACCGGCGAATAGGCGCCCATGCCGCCGGTGTTCGGGCCGTTGTCACCGGTGCCGACGCGCTTGTAGTCCTGCGCCGGTGCGAGCGGTACGAGCCGCGAGCCGTCACAAAGCACGAGCAGCGAGACCTCGGGGCCGGTGAGACCTTCCTCGATCACGACGCGGCGGCCGGCATCGCCGAAACGAGCCCCCGACAGATACCCGCGCACGGCTTCGGATGCTTCGCGCCGCGAGGAGGTGACGAGCACGCCCTTCCCCGCGGCGAGCCCGTCGGTCTTGATCACGAACAGATCACCGAGCGTGTCGAGGAAGGCGTCAGCGCCATCGAACTCGTCGAAGGTGCCGTGACGCGCGGTCGCCACGCCAGCGCCGACAAGCACATCCTTCATCCACGCCTTGGAGCCCTCGAGGCGTGCGCCGTCGGCCCCAGGACCGAAAACGAGGGTGCCGCGCGCACGAAGTCGGTCCGCCAGCCCCTCGACAAGTGGGGTCTCGGGACCCACCACCACCAGGTCGACCCCAAGCTCGTCGACGGGTTGCGAGGTCGACCCCGCGATGCCGGGATTCCCGGGCGTCACGACCACTTCAGCCGTACGTGCGAGGCACGCCGCAAGCGCGTGCTCCCGTCCGCCCGAGCCGACGACCGCGACCTTCATCGCGCGCTCACGCCGGTGCGCGCTCGACGAACTGCTCGCGACCCGGACCCACACCCACCCGACGGATCGGCACCCCGATCTGGTCCTGCAGGAACGCCAGGTAGTCGCACGCCTGTGCGGGCAGGTGGTGGGCCTCGGTGGCGTGGCTGGTCGAGGTGAGCCACCCCGGCAGCTCGGCGTAGATCGGACGGACCTTGTGCAACACCGACTGGTGATAGGGCAAGGACGTGAGCCGCTCTCCGTCGAAGTCGTATGCGACACACACCTTGATCGTGTCGAGACCGTCGAAAACGTCGAGCTTCGTGATGGCCACCTCCGACAACGAGTTCACGCGCACCGCGTGACGCAACATCACCGCGTCGAACCAGCCGGTGCGCCGGCGGCGACCGGTGTTGGTGCCGTACTCCTGACCGGTGTCGACGAGGTACTCGCCGGTCGCATCGAAGAGCTCGCTCGGGAACGGCCCCGCGCCGACGCGGGTGACGTACGCCTTCGCTATGCCGATGACCTCGCTGATATGACGAGGGCCGATACCGGCGCCGGTACACGCTCCGCCGGCCACCGGATTCGATGACGTGACGTAGGGGTAGGTGCCGTGGTCGAGGTCGAGGAAGGTCGCCTGCGCGCCCTCGAGCAGGATGTTCTCTCCCGATTCGAGCGCCTCGTGGACCAGTCCGACCGTGTCGGCGATGTAGGGCTCGAGCTGGGGTCGACATATGTCGAGGTACTCGGCCCGGATCGCGTCAGCGTCGACGGGGAGCCGGTTGTAAACCTTCGCCAGGATCGGGTTGACCGTGTGCAGCACGACCTCGAGCTTCTCGCGGAAAATCTTCGGGTCGAGCAGGTCCTGTACGCGGATGCCGACACGCAGCGCACGGTCGGCGTAGGCGGGCCCGATACCGCGGCGTGTGGTGCCGAGGCTGTTCTTGCCGAGATAGCGCTCGTGGAGCGCATCGAGCTGTTGGTGATACGGCAAGATCAGGTGTGCGTTCCCCGAGAGCTTGAGCCGACTGCAGTCGATGCCTTTGGCGGTGAGCTGGGCGATCTCGGTGATCAGTACGCGAGGGTCGACGACCACGCCGTTGCCGATGACCGGCGTGATGTGGCTGTAGAGCACGCCGCTCGGTACGAGCTGCAGCTTGAACTTCTCGCCGTTGACGACAAGGGTGTGGCCCGCGTTGTGGCCGCCCTGGTACCGCACGACCATCGTCATTTCCTTGGCGATGGTGTCGGTGAGCTTTCCTTTGCCTTCGTCGCCCCATTGGGTGCCGACGACGATCGTTGCAGGCACGTTGACCAGCCAATGAACTCGTGGGGTGAAACCGAACGCCGATCGACCGACGCTCACCGGAACTGTGGGCTCGGACCGAACCGCACCGAATGCCGACACGACACCCTATCGCCTCGAGCCGAAGCCGAGATAGGCCGATTCCCCACCCGCCCTGCGAACGGCTGTCATACCCCCAGCGGATACTGGCGCCATGTCCCCAGCCCAGTCCGCTCAGCGTGCTCCGGCTCGCCCTTCCGCACGGGGTGTCGCCCCCTGTGGAAATGGCGATCTGCTGGTCTACGCTCGGCAGGTCAATCGAAGACCCTGCCCCAAATCGGGGCTCCGGCCTCGCCGGATCCACAGGGAGGTATCACGCTCGCATGCGGGCTTACGAAGTCATGATCATCATCGACGCCGAAGTCGACGACACCGGCGTCCGGGCTGTGTTAGCCCGAGTCGGCGAGCTCGTCGGCGCCGAGGGCGGAACGGTGGCCACCAGCGACACCTGGGGCCGTCGGCGTTTCGCTTACGAGATCGCGAAGAAGCACGAGGGCATCTACGTGGTTCTCCAGATCGTCACCTCCGCCACCAACCTCGACAGCCTCGACCGAGTGCTGCGACTTGCGGACAACATCGTCCGCCACAAGATCCTCCGCCTGCCCGAGAAGGAGGCCGCCAAGCGCGGTCTGCTCGGTGCAAGCGCCACCCCGGCTGCGGCCGGGTGATCCTGATCGGAGATCCCGATGGCATTTGACAACACTGTCACCGTCGTAGGAAACGTCACCCGCGACCCCGAATTGCGTTTCACCCCAGCTGGTGCCGCCGTCGCGACCTTCGGGCTCGCGTGGAACCAGCGCAGCCAGAACGCTCGCGGCGAGACCGAGGAGAAGGTGTCGTTTTTCGACGTCACCTGTTGGCGCCAGCTCGCCGAAAACGTGGCCGAGTCCCTCAGCAAGGGCACCCGCGTCGTGGTCTACGGCCGGCTTGAACAACGCTCATGGGAAACCACCGACGGCGACCGGCGTTCCAAGGTCGAGATCATCGCCGACGACGTGGCCCCCAGCCTCAGGTGGGCCACCGCCGAGCTGACACGCAACGACTTCAAGGGCGAGGCCGGTGCGTCCTCGGGTGCATCGTCCGGTGCCCCAAACCGGGGTGGTAATGCCCGCCCGGCTACCAACGAACCCGTGTACGACACCGACGAGGAGCCTTTCTGATGGCCAAGGATGTCAAGCGCGCGAAGAACAAAGACAACTCGCGTCGCAGCAAGAAGAAGATCTCCATTCTCAATCAGGAGCGTGTGGATTACGTCGATTACAAGGACGTCAACCTGCTGCGCCGGTTCATGTCCGACCGCGCGAAGATCCGCGCTCGCCGCGTCACCGGCAACAACGACCAGCAGCAACGCGAGATCTCGCGAGCGATCAAGAACGCCCGCGAGATGGCCCTGCTGCCGTACACGAGCCGGGTCACCACCCAACGGGGCCAGCGTGGTGATCGTGGTGATCGTGGTGATCGTGGTGATCGTGGTGATCGTGGTGATCGTGGTGATCGTGGTGATCGTGGTGATCGTGGTCCCCGCGGTGAGCGGCCCGCCACACCCGCCGTCGAGGCCACCGAAACTGTTCGTGAAACCGCTGCGGTGGAGGTCGGCGCATGAAGATCGTTCTACGCACAGACGTGAGCGGCCTCGGCAAGCGCGGCGACGTCGCCAACGTCGCCGACGGCTATGCCCGCAACTACCTGCTCCCCAAGGGAAAGGCGCTCGCTGCCACGCCGGGCGTCGAAGCGCAGGCCGAGGCCATGCGCCGGGCCCGTGCCATGCGCGCGTCGGCTGATCGCGCCGATGCCGTGCAGCTCGCCGACCGCTTGGCCAAGGCCACGATTCAGATCAAGGCCAAGGCCGGCCGCGAAGGCAAGCTGTTCGGTTCCGTGAGCACCTCCGATATTGCCGCGGCCATCGAACGCCAGACCGGCGCCGTCGTCGATCGCCGCCACCTCACCCTCAGTGAGCCAATCAAGAAGCTCGGCACCTACGGCGTCACTGCGCACCTGATCAGCGACGTCACCGCGACCTTTTCGGTAGCAGTCGCCGCGCAGTAGCAGGTCATCGACCAAGTCAGGTGGGGATTGTCCCCAAGGCGGTCCCCATCTGACGTCAATTTTCCCCGCGATTTCCCCGGGATTTCATCGGTTGTCCCCTAGAGACCCACAGGCGCCATCGACAAGGGTGTACCCCGATGCCCGATCGATCCCGAACCCCGAATCTCGCCCGTTCACGAGACAACCGCCGAGGCCCGCGCGACGAAGGCGTGGTACTCGATCTCACCGGTACGAGCGGCCCCGCGGGCCGCGTGCCTCCGCACAACCTCGAAGCCGAGGCATCACTGCTCGGAGCCATGCTGCTTTCTCGCGATGCGATCGTCGACGCGATCGAGATCGTCTCCGCCGAGTACTTTTACAAGCCTGCCCACACCCACGTGTTCGACGCCATCCTGTCGCTATACGGCGCTGGTGAACCGGCAGACCCGGTCACAGTGGCCGAGGAGCTTCGGCGCGCCGGGGTACTCGACGTCATCGGGGGGCCGGGTCTGCTCGTCGAGCTCCAGGCCACGACCCCGGCGATCTCGAGCGCGGCGAAATACGCTCGGATCATCCACGAATGCGCGACCCTGCGGCGCCTCATCGGCGTCGCACACGAGATCGCCGAGATCGGTTACTCCCGGCCCGATGACGTGACGAAGGCGGTCGACTCCGCGGAGAGTCTGATGTTCGACGTCGGACAAGGCCGAGTCGCCGACACTCTGGCCCCCATCCGCGAGCTGCTCGACTTGAACCTCGACCGACTCGAACAGCTCTACGAACGCGGTGAGACCATCACCGGCACACCATCGGGGTACAACGATCTCGACGAGATGCTCTCCGGATTGCAGCCGAGCGCGTTGATCGTCGTCGGCTCACGACCTGCCATGGGCAAGACCAGTTTCGCGCTCGGCCTTGCGGCGCACGCGGCGATCGAAGGCCAGCGCCCGGTGATGATCTTCTCGCTCGAGATGAGCCAACTCGAACTCAGCCAACGGCTGCTTTGTTCGGAGTCGCGCGTCGACGCCAAGAACATGCGTGACGGCAAGCTCACGGAGGCCGACTGGAAGAAGATCAGCCACGGGGTCGGGCGTCTCGCCGAGGCACCGTTGTGGATCGACGACAACCCGAACACCACAGTGATGGAGATCCGGGCCAAGGCCCGGCGCATGAAGAGCAAGGTCGGCGACCTCGGCCTCATCGTGGTCGACTATCTCCAGCTCATGACCGGGCGGGCGAGCGCCGAGAACCGCCAGGTCGAAGTGTCCGAAATCAGTCGTGGCCTGAAGATCTTGGCCCGCGAGCTCGAGGTCCCGGTGATCGCACTGTCGCAGCTCTCGCGAACCCTCGAGTCTCGGTCGGACAAGCGGCCGATGCTCGCCGATCTGCGCGAGTCCGGGTCCATCGAACAGGACGCCGACGTCGTGATGTTCCTCTACCGCGACGAGGTCTACCACCCAGAGACGAACGATCTCGGCACCGCAGAGGTCATCGTGGCCAAACACCGCGCCGGACCAACCGGGGTCGTGCGACTCGCCTTTCTCCCCCACTACACGCGCTTCGCAAACATGGCACGCTCCATGTGAGCCGACCACACACGTGAGCCGACAACCGACTCACCGTTCGTGCCCGCGCCCACATCCCTACACTGGCCGCGGTGCCGCACGACGATGTACCCGCTCCTGCATCGACGACCCGCTGGGCCGCGACGGCTTCCCCCCGCGGAGATGACTACGACCGGCGCTGGGACGAGCTCTCAGCTGCCGGGCACGACGCCCACGGCGAAGCCACGTTCGTCATGCGGTTCGCCCCGCTGACCGTGCTCGACGCGGGCTGCGGCACCGGTCGCGTTGCGCGCGAACTCGCTCGGCGAGGGGTCCACACACTCGGGGTCGACGCCGATGCTGCCATGCTCGCCACCGCGGCCCGCAAGGCCCCCGGGTTGAGGTGGCATTGCGCCGACCTGGCTACGCTCGATCTGCCCAACCCCGACGCGAGCGGTGATCCACTGCTGTTCGAGGTCGTCGTGCTCGCCGGCAACGTCATGATCTTCCTCGCCCCTGGAACCGAACCGGCGGTTCTCCGTCGCGTCGCCGCACACACGGTTCCGGGTGGTCATGTCCTCGCCGGCTTCCAGATCCCGGTCGGTGGCCACGACCTGGCGACCTACGATGCTCACGCTGCGGCCGCGGGACTCACGCTGGTCGAGCGATGGACCACGTGGGGTTGCGCTCCGTTCGAGCCGACCGCCGCCGACTACGCCGTCTCGGTGCATCGTCGCGAGCCCACATGACGAGTGTCGATTCGCGGCAAACGCCGTCGTCGGGCGCCGTTCACCGTCGACCCCGTCTCCCGTTGTGGGCGCTCGTGTTCGTCGGTGTCGCCGCAGGCGCAGTGGTGGGACTCGTCGCGACGACGCTCACCGATGGGCCCACCCGTGCGCCGTCCGATCGAATCGTGCTCCAGAGCGACCGCGAAACGACTGGCGCCGATCACGTCGCGACGGTGCAGGCATTCCTCGACGCCTGGCAGCGCTATCGCAATGCCACGTACACCACACCGATGGTGTTCGAGCGCATGGCGAGAAGCGGTCAGGTGCTCGAATCGTCGAGCATCTATACGCAGCAGCCACCCAGGCGAGTCGTGCGCCAAGCCGGTGGCATGCTCTTGACCGCGGGCTCCGCCTCGCTCACCTGCACCACGGTGAGCAACCAGATCGTATGTGCTCCAGCACCAGCGACCGACTACGAGACCGACGTTGCAAACGAGCTCGCCATCTGGCGAACGGCACTTCTCGGCGAAATCCCCTATTACCGAATCGCTCAACCCGAAACCGGCTGTTTCCAACTCGACCTCGCGGTGGCCATCCCCGACCCGCCGTATGGTGACACCGCCCGGTTCTGTTTCGACACGCTCACCGGCGCGCTTGTGAGAAGACAGATCGTGCGCGCCACCGCGACCGACACCGAGGAGGCGACCGGGATCTCGACGGTCATCCCCTTTGACGCGTTCACCCCGCCGACCACCACCCGCTGAAGCAGCACCACTGATCGCCGCCCCGCCGCACGGCGGGGCCCGGACCAACCGTGAAGGAGCCTGACTCATGCTTTTCGGCGAGACCCTACTGCTCGGCGACAACCTGCTCGTCTATCTCGTGCTGGCCTTCGGCGGCGCGATGGCAGTGGGAAACGTTCTCGCGATCGTCAAGCCCCCGCAGCGACCGAAGTCGACGGGCGACCTCGAACACGCCCCGGTCGCGCGTTCGGTGGTGTTCGCCGTGATCGGCGTACTCGCCGCGCTCTGGGCACTCGCGAGCCTGCTCAGCAGTTGAGTGGCTGGGCCATCAAAGGACGAGCTTGCAACTCATCTCGGCGCCCATGACCTGCATCGTGCGACCAAGGGCGAGCCAGGCACCCACGCACAGTGTCAGCTCGAAGAGGGTGTCCTCGCCGTAGTGCTCGACCATGCGATCGATGAGCATCTGCTCGATGGCCAGGTGGTCGGACGCAAACTTGGTCGTGTACTCAAGCGCGGTGCGCTCAGCTTCGGTGAACCCGACATAGGTCTGCCAGTTCATCGCGTTCGTGTACAGGTCCTCTGTCAACTCGTGTTGCGCCAACGACGCAACGCGGGTGTCGAGTCAAACCACGCACTGATTGATCTGGGCGATTCGCATGCGCAAGAGCTCGCGCAGACGCACCGAGAGCGAGCTCTTGTTGTAGACCGCGTCGCTGAACGCTGCGGCTGGACCAGCGATCGCGGGTGCCATCATGAAGAGCCGGTAAGGCTCTTCGAAGTCCCCCGGCGGGAGTGTGATGCGGGCCATGGTCGGTGACCTCCTCGGTCTGGGGGAAGTGTAGCCAGCACGCTTTCCGTCCCGGGTCGGAGCGGTCCTTCGATCACCCGCGACGTGGGCCCGATGACGGTACGGTCCACAGTCATGGACCCCGTGCGCCTCGACCAAGCCTGTGGAGCCGACCCCAGCTCGTTCTGTCGTTGGGTTCTCGACGTGACCGACTCGCGGCGTGCGGCGGAGTTCGCCGACTGGTTCATCAGCCGGCCACTGCGCATCGCAGTCATCCTCCTTGTCGCGTGGACCGCGAACGTCGTCGCTCGTCGCGCCGTGCGCCGTCTCGTCGATCAACTCGTTCGCGAACGAACGAGCGCCCCACGCGTACCCATGCACCATCTCGACCCGGCTCGAGCCGATCTCCTCGTCGAGCGCGCCGAACGCACGCGGCAGCGCACGGTCACGATGGGCGCCGTGCTGCGCAGCATCGCCTCGTTCGCGATCTTCGTGCTCGCCATGTTGTTGTGTCTCGGCGAGCTGGGTATCGACCTTGCCCCGCTCATCGCCGGGGCGGGCATCGCAGGAATCGCTGTGGGTCTCGGCGCGCAGTCCCTGGTGCGTGATTTCCTCGCCGGGATGTTCGTCGTCATCGAGGACCAGTACGGCGTCGGCGACACCGTCGATCTAGGCGAAGCGAAAGGTACGGTCGAAAAGGTGACCCTTCGCACGACCATGGTGCGTGATCTCGAGGGGACGCTGTGGGTAGTACCCAACGGCGAGATCAAACGAGTCGCGAACAAGTCGCAACTGTGGGCACGTGCGGTCGTCGATCTTCGCGTCGCCTACGACTCCGACCTCGAGCAAGCCCTCAATGTCATCCGCGAGAGTGCCAGCACCGTTGTGGCGAGCGAGACCCGCGCACTCGAGGCACCCGACGTGCTCGGCGTCGAATCGTTCACCGACGGCGCGGTCATCATCCGTGTCACGGTACGCACCGAACCTGGCGCGCAGTTCCACGTGGCTCGAGCGTTGCGCGCGGGCATCAAGAACGCTCTCGACGTGGCCGGCATCCGCGCCACGCCGACCGTTCCCCGGGTCGAACGCTGACCTGCTGCCCGGGTCGAACGTTCTCAGAATCCAGGGAGCCCCGGACAGTACGGGCCCGCGGTCCAACCCGCGTCGACCATGTAGTCGCCGCCGGTGCACGCCGCACTTTCGTCGGCGAGCAGATACACGACGATGGGTGCCGAGTCGGCCGAGGTCACCTGGACCGGAACACCGTCGCGATACAGCTTCGGCTGGGGCATGTGCCGCACATACCGCGGCCCGTCCAGCTCGCCGGCCCAGGGTGCGGACATCGCGGGATTACCGAGGGCCGGGTGCACCGCGTTGACTCGAATGTTGTCGCGTCCGAGCTCGATCGCGGCCGACCGGGTGAGCCCGCGCACGGCCCACTTGCTGGCCGAGTACGCAGCGATGGAGTTCATGCCCCCGTTGCCGTCGATCGAGCCGATGTTGACGATCGTGCCGCCACCTGCGGCGCGCAGCGGCGCTATCGCGGCCTGGATACCCAGATAGGTGCCCAGCACGTTGACCTCGAGCACCCGGCGCACCGCGGCGGGTTCGGTGGTCTCGATGGGGCCCATGTGCAATACGGCGGCATTGTTCACCAAGCCGTCGAGCCCGCCAAGCGTGTCCTCGGCGAAGGCCACCGCGGCGTGCCACTCGGTTGCGTCAGTGATGTCGAGATGGCGGTAGTGGGCTCCGATCGACGCGGCGACCGCGGTGCCTGCGGCGTCTTTCACGTCGGCCAACACCACGAGCGCACCTTCGTCGACACAACGACGAGCAAGTACTTCACCGAGACCCTGCGCAGCACCGGTGATCAGCACGCGCTTGCCGGCCAGACGCCCGGTCACAGGTGGTACCCGCCGTCGACATCGAGCATGAGTCCGGTGATGTACCCCGCCTTGTCGGACGCGAGGAAGCACACGGCTTCGGCAATGTCCGAGGCACGGCCGAAGCGACGCATGGCGATGTTCTTTCGGGCAGCCTCGAGGGCGCGCTCATCGAGGTCGCCACTTCCGATCAGTCGTTCCGCCATGCCATCGGTGAGCATGCCCGGTCCGACGCAGTTCATCCGCACACCGAAGCGGCCCTCCTCGGCGGCGAGGGCACGCACGATTGCTTCGACAGCGCCCTTCGTGCCTGCCGAAAGCCCGTCGCGTACGGGATACCGACGCGTGGCGACGGTGGTCACCGCGACGAGGTTGCCCTGCGTGGCCCGCAGGAGAGGCACCACGAAGTGCACGAGATTGAAGAACGCGTTGACCTCCTGGTCGAGTTGACGCCGGAAGTCGGCCGGCGTGACGCGACTCAGGTGGAGTTGTGGCACATGCGGGCCGGCGGCGTGCACCACGGTGTGCACTCCACCGAACTCTGCGACCACCTCGTCGAGGAACGAGTGCGTGGCTTGCTCGTCTTCGAGCGCAAGGTGCCAGGCCTTGGCTCGCTGCCCTTGTTCGGTCACGTCGGCCACGACACTGTCAGCCGCGGCCACGTTGCGGTTGTAGGTGATGGCAACATCGCAGCCGCGCACAGCGAGCAACCGTGCAATCGCGGCACCAAGCCCGCCACTGCCACCGGTCACCACTGCTGCTCCGGGCCGCTCGGAGAAATCGCTCATGTGGAGCAAGTTAGCCCGCTGCATCACGCGGCCACGAGGCGACACCCAGCCGAACATCGCCTGCACCGGCTCGGGCCGTCGCCTTGGGTGCGTACACCCAGGTCGCTACCAGCCGATCGGTGCGCGATGGAACAGGTCGAGATCTGCAGCAGACGATGCCGTTAGCTGTGGCGTCGGGGTGACGACACGCACCGGGTTCGTCACGTTGGCCGTCTGGAATCGGAACCCCTTTTTGGCTGTCGGTGCCATGAGCGTCGCTCTGCTCCTCACGGTCACGGCTCTCGCGGCTGGACTGGTCGGCTGGAGCATGGAGGCGGCGTCCGCCGACTTGGCCGTCGAACCGCGGGTCCGCGCGATAGGCGCGCGATGGTCCCCCGGACGCGACGCGGCCAGGCGGCGGCACAACCGGCCGACCTGGGCCTTCAGATGCGAGCGGGTGACGGGAATCGAACCCGCGTATTCAGCTTGGGAAGCTGATGTTCTGCCATTGAACTACACCCGCGCGGCCGGGCCCAGCGCCGTGACGAGAGGCTGCTTTTGCGAACCCGCATCGTACCGGCTCACGCCGCTAGCGTGCGACGCCGATGATCCTGTCCGACCACACCATCCGCGAGCAGGTCGCCTCCGGCCGCATCCTGATCGAGCCTTTCGATTCGGCGTGCGTGCAACCGTCGTCGGTCGACCTGCACCTCGACGCCGATTTTCGCGTGTTCCGCAACCACACGATGGCCTTCATCGACGTGAAGCAGAACCTTGAGCACCTCACCGAGGTGGTGTCGGTCGCGGATGACCACGCGTTCATCCTGCACCCGGGCGAGTTCGTGCTCGGCTCCACGCTCGAGCGGGTTCGCCTCCCCGATGACCTCGTCGGGCGGCTCGAGGGGAAGTCGAGCCTGGGCCGACTCGGCCTTCTCATCCATTCCACTGCGGGCTTCGTCGACGCCGGCTGGGACGGCCAGCTCACCCTCGAATTGTCGAATGTCGCAAGCTTGCCCATCACGTTGTATCCGGGCATGAGGATCGGCCAGATCTCCTTCATGCAGATGACGACCCCGGCCGACATGCCCTACGGCAGCGGAACGCTCGGTTCGAAGTACCAAGGTCAACGAGGGCCGCGGCCGTCGCGCTACTGGGAGAACTTCGAGCACTGAGGCGTCGGTGGGCGGTCGACTCCGCGGCCACGCGCTCCCGCCGGTATCAGCAGTCACCTGGTCGCGGTGTGCGAAGCACCGGGCCCGCTCGACCGTTGCTCAGACCGTGGGCACGTTCATGTTCGCGTCGGCGTTCTCGAGCGCTTCGAGAAGGTGCATCGCGATGTCGGCGACCTTCACTTGGCCGTCCTCGAGTCCCTGAGCCTTCACCCCGTCGTCGATCATGATGTAACAGAACGGACAGGCCGTAGCGATGCGACTCGCTCCGGTGGCGACGAGTTGCTCGCTCCGTTCATCGTTGACCTTCTTACCGGTGGATTCTTCCATCCACATGCGTGCCCCGCCCGCACCGCAGCACATGCCCTTGGTGCCGTTGTTGGTCGCCTCGACGATCTGGATACCCGCGAGCGAACCGATCACGTTGCGCGGGGCGAGGTACACGTCGTTGTGTCGACCGAGGTAGCACGAGTCGTGGTACACCACGCGCTCATCGAGGCGTGCTCCGGTCATGTCGAGCTTGCCCTCGGCGATCAGCCATTCGAGGAACTGGCTGTGGTGCAGCACTTCGTAGTGCCCGCCAAGTTGGGGGTACTCGTTGGCCAGCGTGTTGAAACAGTGCGGGCATTGGGTGATCACCTTCTTCACGCCCATGCCGTTCAACGTCTCGATGTTCTGCGTGGCGAGCATCTGGAAGATGTACTCGTTGCCCGATCGCCGAGCCGAGTCACCAGTGCAGTTCTCGGCTGGTCCGAGGATGGCGAAGCTCACCTGGGCGCGCTGCATCAGCTTCGCCATCGCGCGCGTGACCTTCTTGTTCTTGTCGTCGAAGCTGCCCGCACAACCGACCCAGTAGAGATACTCGGCCTCGAGAGGATTCGTTCCGTCGATGATCTCGATGCCCTCGAGGTCCTTGGCCCAGTCGGCGCGTTCGGTCTGGGACAGCCCCCACGGGTTCCCTGCGTTCTCCATGCCCCGGTACGCGGCGCCGAGCTCGGTGGGGAAGTTCGACTCCATGAGCGACAGGTATCGGCGCATGTCGAGGATCTTGTCGAGGATCTCGATGTTGACGGGGCAGATGTCGTCGCAGGCCTTGCAGGTGGTGCACGACCAGATCTCCTCGGGGGTGATGCGATCGAACAGCCAGTTCGCGGGCAGCGTGATGTCCGCGTCAGTACCCAGGGGAGGCGGCACGCGGGGCGTACCGGTAGCCGCCATGACTTCGCCGACCTTGAGCACGATCTCACGCGGATCGAGGGGCTTGCCTGTGGCGTGTGCCGGGCACACGCTGGTACACCGGCCGCACATCGTGCACGAGTCGGTATCGAGCAGTTGCTTCCAGGTGAAATCCTCGATGGTCGACGCGCCGAAGGTTTCGAGCGAGGTCGTCAAGAGGTTCGCCATGGGCTTCATTGCGCCCTTCGGCCGGGTTTTGTCCTTCAGGTACATGTTCAGCGGGGACGTGAACATGTGCCGCAGCATGGTGGTGGGCAGGATGACCAAGAACGCGCAGAAGGTCACCACGTGCGCGATCCACATCGCCTGGTGCCAGCCGGAGAGGTGGCTGGCGCCGTCGACGAGTCCCGACAACGGGTAGCCGATGATCGACCACTTCTCGAAGCCGGGCCTGGATTGCCGCGCAATGCGGAACATCTCGGTCGCGAACCCCGTGAGACCGATGAGCAGGAACGTGGCGAGGATGACCACGTGCTCGGGCTTGGACTTGATGCGGATGCGATAGGGCCGCCACGCCCGCGGGCCATATCGACGCACGATGGCCCAGACCACGCCGACCAGCAGCATCAGCCCCGCGATGTCGCCGACCGCCGCGAAGCCCTTGTAGACGCCGCCGTGAAGGAACTTCGCACGTTCGGGCAACTGGTGGTCGACCTCGAGTGTGGTGGTCACCCCGAGGAGGATGAGAAACGAGAAGTAGATGAACGAGTGCATGACACCCGCCGCCGGATCGCGAAGGAGCGTCTGCATGTAGACGCCGGCGCGGAAGTCACCCACGCGCCGTTTCACGTTGCGGGCCGTGGTGGACCGGTTGTCGGGCTTGCCCCGCTCCCAGTTCTTCATGCGGTTCGCGAACTGGAACGCTCCGACCACCAGAAGGATCGGGATCACCGTGTAGAAGGCCACTTGCAACGCGTCGGGCACGTTCCCGAACACAAGTCGACTTTCCGGTGAGTCGTCGTGGAAGGCGAGCGCCGCACCGGCGATGCCCGAACCGATGGTCACCGCCGCGAACGCGAGGCCGATGGCGATCGAAAGATGATGAGGCTTGAAACGCTTGCCGTCCATACGAAGGCGAAACTTACTGCGCGGCTGACCCCCGGTTCGCATCCGAACGGATACCAGCGTTGTTCACAACCACGAAATTGGCGCGTAACACGGCCGGTCTACCGTGGACGTCATGGATGTGGCACGACACGACGTGGCGTTGGTTCGCTGGCCGACCGAGCTGGAACGCCTCGATTCGCTCCGCGAGCTCGGCGTGCCGCGCCTGCTCGTCCTCGACCGTGACACCGCGCCCCCCGCCTCGATCGACGTGCTCGAGGACTGGGTTCGCCGCCCGGTGAGCGAGGCCGACATTCGCGCCCGCATCGACAACCTCGTCCATCGTGCGGGGTCCGAGGCCGCCGTCCCTCCCGGAGTCGACAACGACGGGGTCATGCGCTATCGCAACCACTGGACGTCGTTGCCTCCCGTCGAAGCTCGGATCGCGAGCGCACTCGCAAGCCGCTTCGGCAGCGTCGTACGGCGCGAGGTGCTCACGTCCGCCGGTTGGCCCACCGATCCGCCGAGTCGCAACGCACTCGACGTGCATGTGCTGCGGCTTCGGCGCCGCATCGGACCTCTCGAGCTCGTGATCCGCACGGTGCGCTCGCGGGGATACCTGCTCGAAGGCACAATTCAGCCGGCTTGCCGTTTGACCGCCGCGGCCGCGGCGCGGATGACCTCGGGGTCACCAAGGTAACGATCGGCAAGGGGCTTGTGCTCGCGCGGGCGCATGTCGGCGCCGAGGTCGTACACGATCGGCTGGCCCGTCGGGATGTCGAGGCGCGTGATATCCGCGTCGCCGATGTCGTCGAGGTGCTTGACGAGCGCACGCAGCGAGTTCCCGTGCGCGACGACGAGTACCACATGCCCCGCCTGCAGGTCGGGCACGATGGCGTCGAACCAGTAGGGAACGAGCCGATCGACGACGTCCTTCAAACACTCCATGCGGGGGAGAAGCTCCGCCGGGAGGTGCGCCCACTGTGGGAGCCCGTTCGGGTTGTACGGGTTGGTGTCGTCGATCGGCGGGGGCGGGGTGTCGTAACCCCGGCGCCATGCGACGAGTTGCTTGTCGCCGTACTTCTGCTTGGTCGCCGCCTTGTCGAGACCGGTCAGGTTGCCGTAGTGGCGCTCGTTCAAACGCCAGCTCCGCCGCACCGGGAGCCAAAGCCGATCGAGGCCGTCGAGAGCCAGGTTCGCGGTTCGTATCGCCCGCTTCTGCAGCGATGTGTGGCAGACGTCGGGCAACACCGCGGCTCGTGAAAGGAGTGCGCCGGCGCCGGCCGCTTCGTCGCGACCCTGTGCGGTCAGATCGCAGTCGTACCAGCCCGTGAACTGATTGGACAGGTTCCATTCGCTTTGGCCGTGGCGCAGAAGGATCAGTGTTGGCATGCTCAGATGGTGCCGGTTGACCGCGGTCGCGCGCAACCCTCACCGACGGGCGATACCTGAGTCGTTCACACTCAACTTTTCGTGACAGACATCACGCAAGTTGTGTGACTAACTCGCGAACGACCCGGTATCCTGCATCTCGTACTGCTCCCCGTGCCCCCATTCCGTTCCCAGATAGGAGCCCCGCCATGCCAAAGGCAGTAGGAATCGACCTCGGTACCACCAACTCGGTCGTGAGTGTGCTCGAAGGTGGCGACCCGGTCGTCATACCCAACGCCGAGGGATCGCGCACCACCCCGTCGGTAGTCGCCTTCTCGAAGACCGGTGAAGTGCTCGTCGGCGAGGTGGCGAAGCGTCAATCGATCACCAACCCCGATCGCACCATCCGGTCGGTCAAACGCCACATGGGCACCAACTGGACGATCGACATCGACGGCAAGGCCTATACCGCCCAAGAAATCTCCGCCCGAACCCTGTTGAAGCTCAAGCGCGATGCCGAGGCATACCTCGGCGACACCGTGACACAAGCCGTCATCACCGTGCCGGCGTATTTCGACGACGCCCAACGTACGGCCACCAAAGAGGCGGGGCAGATCGCCGGTCTCGAGGTGCTCCGCATCATCAACGAGCCGACGGCCGCGGCGCTCGCCTACGGACTCGAGCGCGAAGGCGAGGACCACACGATTCTCGTTTTCGACCTCGGTGGTGGCACCTTCGACGTCTCGGTACTCGAGATCGGTGACGGCGTGTTCGAGGTCAAGTCCACCCACGGCGACACCAACCTCGGTGGTGACGACTGGGACCAAGCAGTCATCAACTGGCTCGTGTCCAGCTTCAAGGGCGACCACGGCGTCGATCTCGGCAAGGACAAGATGGCACAGCAGCGCCTCCAGGAATCGGCCGAGAAGGCGAAGATCGAGCTCTCCCAGGTCCAGCAGACGCAGATCAACCTGCCGTTCATCACTGCCACCGCCGATGGCCCGCTCCATCTTGACTACTCACTCACCCGCGCCCGATTCCAAGAGCTCACCGCCGATCTGCTCCAGCGGTGCAAGATCCCGTTCGAGCAGGCCATCAAAGACGCGGGTCTCACCAAAGGCGACATCGATCACGTCGTGCTCGTCGGTGGCTCCTCGCGCATGCCGGCCGTCCAAGAGCTCGTGTTCTCGCTCACGGGTCGCGACGCACACAAAGGCGTGAACCCTGACGAGGTGGTGGCCATCGGTGCCGCGGTGCAGGCCGGCGTGTTGAAAGGTGAGGTCAAAGATATTTTGCTCCTCGACGTCACCCCGTTGTCGCTCGGCATCGAGACAAAGGGCGGGGTCATGACCCGCCTCATCGAACGCAACACG
>JANMVY010000740.1:0-2728 GCA_031393535.1 Actinomycetes bacterium
TAGTTCTCCAACACGACCTGGTGAATGATACCGGAACCAGGTTTCCAGAATCCGATGCCGTATTTTGCCGACACGCCGCGGAGGAACTCGTAGACCTCTCGATTGCCCTCCTCAGCGACTGCCAGATCGGTCTTCGCGTCGACACGGGCCGAGATGAGGTGATCGCAGTGCACGGTGGACGGCACCCGCACCCGCGGCAGCCCTGCGGTCATGAACTGGAGCAGCGCCATCTGCGCGGTCGCGTCCTGCATCGCGACGCGGTCGGGGCGCAGATCGGCATAGGCCTTGCCCCGATCGAGCGACTGCGCCTCGGGATCTTCGAGGTGGTTGACGAGGATCTTCTCGGTCAACGTGAGTGCGCGGCCGAGGCGGCGACGGCCGATGGCCACTCGTGCGCCGAGCTGCGCATAGACGGCTTCGACGAGCTCGATCGGGGTGTTGGGTCCGACGGCCATGGGTGATCCTCCGAGCGTCCGTCGCACGACGGCATGGTGTGAGCGGCTTCGTGCGGGTAGCATACAAGTATATGACAAGTGAAGGTGGAGGCACCAAGCCTGTCGGCCCTGCGGGTCCTGTCGGTCCTGCCGGTCCTGTCGGTCCTGCCGCGTTCCCGGCGACAGCGGGGCGGCGCCCAGGGTCGGCGAGCCGCACCATCCGCTACCGAGACATCGCCGATCAATTGCGCGGGCGGGTCGAGCGCGCCGAGTTCGTCGCCGGGCGGTTGTTGCCCTCCGAGGCCGAACTGTCGAGTCGCTATCGCGCGAGCCGGGTCACGATCCGCCGCGCGCTCGAGGCGTTGCGCGCGGAGGGCCTGGTGTCGTCGCGTCAAGGGTTCGGTTGGTTCGTGGCCGCGGATCCGTTACGGCAATCACTCGCGCGCCTCGGCACGATCGAGTCCCAACTCGCGGAATCCGGTATCGCCTCGGAACGACAGATCCTCGGGTTCGCGTTCGTGCCCGCGACAGCGCGCGTCCGCGAGGTGCTCGGGTGCAATTCGGTCCTCGAGGTACGACGCCTGAACCTGGCCGACGGTGCACCCTTCGCCCGCGTAACGGTGTGGTGCCCTGAGTCGCTCGGCGCCACGCTCTCGCGGGCCGAGGTCGAGGCATCGCCGCTCTACGAGTTGATCGACGTGCCGCTCGGCGGCGCCACGCAGACGATCGGCGCGGCGGCCGCCGACGCCTCCGACGCCGCACTCTTCGCCATACCGGTCGGTTCGCCCGTGCTCGTGTGCGAGCGCGTCACCCGGTCGGTCGACGGCCGACCCGTGCTCGTGAGCGAACACGTCTTCCCCGGGCACCTCACCGAGTTCTCGGTCGAGCTGCCGAGCGTCGAGGCGTCGATGGCCCCGAGCGGCCTTCGCCTCGTGGAGTGAGCAGCGCCGTCGCCAACTAACGTCGCCATCGCCATCGCCATCGCCGCGTTCGCGAAAGGCAGGGGAGTGACAACGATGGGGAACACCGAGAGTCCACCGCTCGACGTCGTGGTCGTCGGCGCCGGCTTCGCCGGTTTGTACCTGTTGCACCGCCTTCGCGGCGCGGGGTTCTCGGCCCGGTGCGTCGAGGCGGCCGACGACGTTGGTGGCACGTGGTATTGGAACCGCTATCCCGGGGCGCGCTGCGACATCGAGAGCCTCGACTACCAGTACACGTTCGACCCCGAACTCGACGAGACGTGGCAGTGGTCCGAGAAGTACGCACCGCAGCCCGAGATCCTCCGCTACCTCCAGCACGTCGCCGACACGCACGATCTTCGCCGCGACATCTCGTTCGGCGTCCGCGTCGATGCCGCGCAGTGGGACGACGTCCGCGCTCGGTGGCACATCCGCATCTCCGACGGCGCAATGCTCACATGTCGCCATTACGTGATGGCGACGGGGTGCCTGTCGGTGCCGAAGGAGGTCGACATCGACGGCGCCGAACGCTTCCGCGGTCGCACCTATTGGACCAGCCGCTGGCCGCACGAGGGTGTCGACCTCACCGGGCAGCGCGTCGCGGTGATCGGCACCGGCTCGTCCGCGATCCAGTCGATCCCGATCATCGCTGCGCAGGCCGCGCATCTCACGGTGTTCCAGCGGACGCCGAACTTCTCGGTCCCCGCGCACAACGGCCAGGTGTCTCCGGAGAGGCTCGACGACTTCGCTCGCGACCGCGCCGCATACCGCGCTGCCGCCCGCGTCTCCACCGGGGGGGTGCCGATCACGCCCGTCCAGACCAGCGCGCTCGCGGTCAGCGACGACGAACGCCGCGCGCGCTATGACGACGCGTGGGCCCGCGGCGGCCTCATCGAGTTCCTCGGCAGCTACGCGGACCACCTCAGCAGCCCGGCGGCGAACGAACTGCTCGCGGAGTTCGTCCGCGAGAAGATCCGCTCGATCGTGGACGACCCCGAGACCGCGGCAACACTTTGCCCGACCACGTACCCGATCGGCACGAAGCGCCTGTGCGTCGACACCGGGTACTACGAGACCTACAACCGGCCGCACGTGCGGCTCGTCGATCTCGGGCGGCATCCGATCGCGACGATCACCGAGTCGGGCATCGATCTCGTCGACGAGACGATGGCATTCGACGCGATCGTGTTCGCCACGGGGTTCGATGCGATGACCGGCGCGGTCGTCGCCGTCGACATCGAAGGTCACGACGGTCGCACGCTCGAGTCGGCGTGGGCGCACGGACCGGCGACCTATCTGGGGTTGATGGTCGAAGGGTTCCCGAACCTCTTCATG
>JANMVY010000757.1:0-6245 GCA_031393535.1 Actinomycetes bacterium
AGCGGCTCGACCGGGCGTTCGACGCGCGTTCGGTCGCGGTCATCGGCGCCACGCAGGCAATGGGCTACTTCTGGCTGCGGATGTTCACGGACTTCGCCGGCTCGGTGTCGTCCGTGCACGTGAACCCGGCATCGATTCACGACATCGAGGCGATGGGCATTCCCAACTACCGCAGCATCGTCGATGTGCCACGACCGGTCGACTACGTGGTTGTCGCCACGCCGCGCCGACTGGCGATCGAGACCTTCGCGCAGTGTGTCGAAGCCGGCGTGGGAGCGGTCAGCTTCTTCACCTCGGGGTTCTCCGAGACCGACGCGGAGGGCCGGCGCATCCAGGAGTCGCTCGCCCACATGTCGCGCAAGTCGGGTGTGCCGATCTTCGGACCGAACTGCATGGGGATCTACAACCCGTCGCGAAACATGTCGTCGATGTCCGACATGCCGCTCGGCGAGGCGGGACCAGTGGGCATGGTGAGCCAGAGCGGAACCCACGCCGGCTCGTTCGCAAAGACCCTCTTCGCCTGGCATGGCATCCGCGAAGCGCGTGGCATCAGCTTCGGCAACGCCGCGGTCCTCGACGCGGCCGACTGGATCGAGTACCTCGGCGAGGACGATCGCGTGAAGGTGCTCGCTGCGTATCTCGAAGGTGTCGGTGATCGTGAAGCCGGTGACCACGAGCGGTTTGTCGATGCCGTGCGGCGGGTGGCGGCGAAGAAGCCGGTCGTGATCTGGAAGGGCGGAAACACCGCAGACGGCGCACGCGTCACGGGCAATCACACGGGCGCCGAACCGGTTGCTCCACAGGATTGGGCCTGGATCCTGCGCAGTTCCGGTGCGATCGGTGTCGACTCGATCGAGGCTCTGGTCGACACCACTGCGATGCTCGTAAAACTGCCCGAACTGCGGGGCCCGCGTGTCGGGCTCGTCATCTTGACAGGTGGACAGGGGATCGCGATCACTGACGCTTTCGGGCGGCGCGGACTACGCGTGCCACCGCTCGCGCGAGCCTCGCTCGACGAGCTCGCCGGTTTCTTCGATCCGATCGGCGGCAGTTACCACAATCCGCTCGACGCGGCGTACGCGACGGAGACTCCCGCGATGCTCGCCCGCGAGTTCGCCATCCTCGATCGTGATCCGAACATCGACGTCGTCGCGATGGATCTCTTCGGCACGATCATGTCGCTCCGTCGCATACAGAGCGGTTTCGGCGTCGGGTTGGGTCACGTTGGCGAGATCGCGCCGAGCCAAGGCGAGCGCTTCCTCGACGTGATGGCCGCGCAGTCCACGCGCGGCACCAAACCGTTCTTCATGATCGTGACCGCGGCCGAGACGGAGCGCGAAGGACTCGAGCTACGAGACCTGCTGAAGCAGGCAAATGTGCTGACGTTCGCGTCGGCCGAGCGGGCCGCGGTCGCGTACTCCGCAGCTCTCGGGTACTGGAGTGCGCGTCGGGCGGCGGCGGTCAGCGCTCAGGCGAAACCGGGCGGGACCGCGTAGTAGCCGATGGCGCCCGCCACGCGCATTGCCCGCCGATCGTGCAGGTACGGAGCCACCACCTGCACACCCACCGGTAGGCCGGCCGCTGTTCGGCCGATCGGTGTCGATACCGACGGCAACCCGAGCACACCGATGATGCCGCACCACGCGGCCGTCGACATGAGTGGCGTCTTGACCCCGTTTACTTCGACCGTGCGCTCGAGCAAGTCGCCGCGTTGATCGTGGCGGAACGCCGGGATCGCCGCGACGGGGCACAACAAGACATCGACACCGCGGAACCAGTCGGCCCAGCGTTGGCGGAGCGCGGCGCGTGCCTCGTTGGCGCGCAACCACGCCCGGTGCGTGCCCGAGATCGCGTCGGCTTGGTCGTCGGGGCGGCTGGACGATGTCGCGGCGACGATGAGGGGGAGATAGGTCGCCGTCAGCTCCTCGAAGGTCGTGGGCGGCGCGTCGCCGACGAGCGTGGCACCGGCGGCCCGTGCACTTGCCGCCGCGCGTTCGAAGATAGCGACACATTCGTGGTCGGACGGGCAGCGCGGATCGTCGAACCACGTGGCCACGCGGAGGCCGCGCAGATCGCGTGGTGCAACCGGTAGGTCGACCCGCCAGGCGGGGACACGTTCGGGCTCGGGCCCGGCCAGGACGTCGGCCAACAACTCGAGGTCGGCTGCCGAGCGGGCCAGAGGACCGAACACGTTGATGTCAGCATCGGTCGTGCCACCACCGACATGATCGAGATACCCGCGTTGGGGCACGAGCCCGTACGAAGGCTTCCATCCGAAGACGCCACAACAGTGCGCCGGGAGGCGGATGGACCCGCCGATGTCGGTACCCAACTCGAAGCTGGTGAATCCCGCGGCCACTGCTGCCGCGGCACCACCCGACGAGCCACCGGGTGAACGATCGAGCGCCCACGGGTTGTTGGTCGTGCCGAACAGTTCGTTGAACGACTGCGTGTCCATCGACCAACGAGGAAGGTTGGTCTTGCCGAACACGATGGCGCCGGCCCCGCGCAGGCGGGCGACCGCCGGCGCGTCGTTCGCGGGCACGTGGTCGGCGAGTTCGAGTGCGCCGCCGGTCGAGCGAATACCGGCGGTTTCGATCGCGTCCTTGACGGTGATGGGCAGACCGTGCAACGGCCCGAGACGATCACCGCGCGCTCGTGCTTCATCGGCCGCGGTGGCATCTCGAATCGCCCGTTCGGCGTCGAGCGTCACCACCGCGTTGACCGCCGGGTTGAATCGGTCGATGCGATCGAGGAACAACGTCAACAACTCGCGCGAGGAGAACTCTCTGCGGGTGAGGCCCGCGGCGAGCTCGCACGCCGAGCGTAGGGCGACGTCGTCGGTGATCATCGACCTGGACACTGTGGTGTGGCTGCGGCTGCACCGGAGGAGACCGCACGGCCGTGTCGCAGCACCCGACCCCCCGAGTGGCCGAGCGGTCGGCCGTTCACCAGAACGTGATCGAGGCCGATCACCTGGTCGGCGACGAGGCGGTCACCGCCCGCGGGAAGATCGCGCACGCGGCGCAATGGACTCGGCGTGAGCCGCGCGAGATCGACGACGACAAGGTCGGCGAAGTGCCCCTCACGAATGGTGCCGCGGCGCTCGAGTCCGAAGACCGAAGCCGGTTCGCCGGTCAGGCGGTGCACGCCACGTTCGACCGACATGACACCGCGGTCTCGTACCCAGCCGGCGAGGAAGTCGATGGGCATGCCGGCGTCGCAAAGCATGCCGACGTGCGCGCCCGCGTCGGAGATGCCGAGCAGGCACCCGCTCTCGGACAACAGCTCGGTGACGCCCGCGATGTCATCGTTGCCGACGATCATGGTGCAGCGAGTGCTCATGTCGTCGGCCAGCGAGATGTCGACGAGGGCGTCGAACGGATCACAACCCATCTCCGCCGCGAGCGACGCAAGGTCGCGACCGATCAGCCCGACATCCGACGTTTCGGCGACGTACATCGCCGACCAGCGAATCTGGTGGTACTGCTGCGACGCGAGCTCGTCGCGTGCCCGCGTTCGCCACGGTGTGTCGCGATAGAGCCCGCCGCGCTCGCCGGGTGTGAGTGCCATGAGCTCGTGGAACGCCGGGGCGGCGATGAACGGTGTCGGGTTCAGCAACGTGAGTTGCACCGACAGCGGCCGGCACGTGACCTGCGGATGCACGCGAGCGCCCCGCGCCCAACCCTCGTGATGCACGCGCCGCTTCTCGCGCCAGGGTGTTCGTGCTGCGGTGCCATCGGGATAGGTGGCGAGCGCGGTCCAGGTGATCGCACAGCCGACTCGCTCGCATACGTCGTAGAGCCAGGCGAACTCGTCGTCGGGGTTCGTCTCGACGATCTTGCCCAGCTCACCTGCGCAACGCATGAGCGCTTCGATCTCGTCGGGTGTCGCGACCGCGCTCGGCACACGGCGGCCACCCGCGCCGCGATGAAACCGTGATCGGTCGGTGGAGATGCCGACGGCGCCCGCATCGAGCGCATCGCGAGCAAGGGCGATCATCGTGTCGACTTCGCGGGTCGTCGCCTGGCGTTCGTGCGCCTCGTCGCCCATGACCCAGAAACGCAATGCAGTGTGGCCGACGTAGCTGGCGTAGTTGAGCCCGACGCCCTTGCGTTCGAGGGTGTCGAGGTACTGGTCGAAAGTCGTGAACGACCAGTCGATGCCCGCGTGCAGGGTTGCTGCGCTCATGTCCTCGACGCTTTCGAGCGTGTCGATGACCATGCCGCGATGCTCGGGTTTGCAGGGCGCGAGCGTGAACCCGCAGTTGCCGCCGATCACCGTGGTCACACCTTGGTGACACGTCGGCGACAGGGTGGGATCCCACAGCACCTGTGCGTCGTAATGCGTGTGGATGTCTATGAAGCCCGGCGTTACGAGTCGGTCGCGCGCGTCGATGACGGTGTGGCCGTCGATCGTGCCCGGGGGAGCGATCGCGGCGATGATGTCGCCGCGCACGCCGACATCGGCCGCGTACGACGCGCGGGTGCCCGTGCCATCGACGACCTGACCGTTCGCGATCACCACATCGAATTTCATCGTTCGGAATCAGAACCCGGCGAGCGGGACGATGAACTGCTCGGCGAAGCGTTCCAACGTTTCGCGTTTGTATGCGATCGTCGAGTTGGGTGTTCCCTGGTAGTACCACGGAACGTTGCAGATGCCGTCGAGGCCGTCGTCGCGGAGGCGTTTGAAGGTATCGACGTCGGGCGGCACCGACAGGCCGCAGATCGTGGTGAACGCCTTGTGGGCCATGCCGTTCGCCGCGCGCATGGCGTCGAGCCTCCGGAGATAGGGGCCGACCTGATCGGGGTGATACGGGCCACCACCGAACCAGCCGTCCCAGCGGGCCGCGCGCTGCAGCGCCGCTTCGGAGTCGCCACCGATGAGCACCGGCACGGGCTCGGTGGGAGCGGGCGACATCTGCACCGGCGGGAAGTCGAAGAACTCGCCGTGGTGCTCGACCATGCCCCCTGCGAACAGGCGCTGGAGGATGTGGAGCATTTCGTCCATTCGCCGACCGCGAGTGTGAAAGTCCTGACCGGTGAGGAGGAACTCGTCTTTCATCCACCCGACCGCGGTGCCGAGGATGACCCGGTTGCCCGACAGGTACGCCGCGGTCGAGATCGACTTCGCCGCGCTGAACAGATCATGCACGGGTAGCACGAAGACGTTGGTGACGAAGCGCAGCCGTTCGGTGTGAGAGGCGAGCACCGACGCCATCGCCCACGGCTCGGGCCAGTGCACGGCGGGATCCCACCACACCGCGCCGTCCTCGGTGTAGGGGTACCGCGAGGTGATGTGCTGCGGAGTGACCAAGTGCTCGGCGATGCCCAGGCCGTCGAACCCGACTTCTTCGGCGATCTTTGCGATCTCGATGAGTTGTTCGGTCTCGGTGAAGGAGACGGCCTGCCAGAATTCCATGGCCCGATGGTAGGCGGCCGCCTCACGGGTGTCGATCGTGCCATGTGTCCGGTTCAGGACCCGGTGCCGACCGCCTCGCCGAAGAACAGGACCGACCGGTCATCGGTGGGTGGGAGAGCGGCCCAGATGTGGCGCGCCACGGTATCCGCGTCGAGCACGCCCTCTCGAGTGGCGAGGGCCGCGGCAACCGCGGGCGCCGCCGGGAAGTCGTCGGCGGACAAAGCGGCGTCCTTGTGCGCGGCGGGTGTGTCGACAAAACCGGGCCGCACCGCGATGATCCATGGCCCGACCCCTCGGTGCGCGCGTTCGGCGCGCGCGGTGCGAACCCACTGCTCCATAGCGGCCTTGCCCGCGCCGTAGATCGACAACGCCGGGTAGGCCAACCGCGCGGCGCCCGATGACATCTGCACAAGGCCTACATCGACACCACGTTCGGTCGCCCCGCGCGCGGCCCGCAAGAACGCGTCGCCGAGCACCAGCGGCGCGGCGACGTTGGCCATGACCTCGGCGTGCAGCTCACAGGGATCACCTTCACCGGCGAACGCACGATGATGGTGAAAGGCATTGTGCACGAAGATCGCGCGACCACCGGTGAAGTCGGCGAGCCGCGCAGTGAACGAGTCGCTCGCCCGTGACCAGGTCGTCGGATCCGTGAGGTCGATCAGCACCGATGCCAAATCAGGGTGGGCGCGTCGCGAGAGGTTGATGATCTCGACCGGGTGGTACGGACATTGCCGTGCGAGCGCGGCGCCGATACCCGAGGTCGCTCCACTGATCCACACGATGGTGTCCGTCGATTGGCTCATCACAGCTCCGTTGCG
>JANMVY010000778.1:0-3616 GCA_031393535.1 Actinomycetes bacterium
CAAGCGCGCGGAATGCAGTCGTAGCTCGAGCAAGTCCTGCTGGTCGGGTTGTGACATCGTGTCGCGCAAGTTGGCCTCGAAGCGATCCTCGAGGCGGGTGAGACGGTCGTTGATCTGCTGGGTCTGCATGGCGAGCATCAAGAGGATCTTCTCGTCGCGTGGCGTCAACGAGCCGGGCGCGTGCGTCCGCGCGGGCGCCGTGGCGGCGCGTGGACGTTGCGTGCGTTTACGGAGGGCCACCGCCGCGGAGCGTAACGAGGCGCCCGTGCAAGCCGGTGGATGGTCGAACGCGACAAGCGCGTCACCAGCGATCGTCGGGGGGCATCTCGCTCGGGCCGACGTGGTGCTCGAGCCACGCGAGAAACGGTGCGCATTCACGCCACGCCGCGGTGATGCGATCGAGCGCGGCACGCGTCGCGAGCCACTTCTCGGGCGGGAACTGACGGCTCGCGTAGATGCCCTTGTGGCGCAGGAGCTCGACGCGGGGATGGTCTTTCGCGAAACCTCGCGGCGCCGTCTTCAATGCATCGCCCGCGACGACGTAACCGGCATTACGCGCGACGGCCGCGGCCTGTGCGAACAAATCGCCCTCGTCGGCTGCGACCGCGGCGCGATAGCGCGCCAGCTGGTCGGTCGCGAACACGTAGTAGCCCGCACCCACGTACAAGCCGTCTGCGCCGAACTGCACGTAATAGGACGCACCCCCTTCAGCTTCGGTGACTGCGGCCATGTGGCTCTTGTACGGGGCCTTGTCCTTCGCGAATCGGGTGTCGCGCTGGGGGCGGAAGATATGGAGCGGTCCGAACTCCTCGTGGACCTCGTCGCCGAGCGCGAGCATCGGTCCGCGCACGTTGGTGTCGTAGCGGGCCTTGTTCGCGTGCCACCACACCTTCGAGTTGTCCGCCGCGAGCTCGGCATAGAACGCCAACGCGTCGACGGGCCACCCCCCGAAACCTTCGGTTCTGACCATGCGTGATATCTTCGCAGATCCGATGCATGACCAATTAGCGTGCGCGGCCATGACGCCTCACACCGGTCTCGAGTTCGACGCGATGGTCAGTGGCCTACCCCTACGCGACGCCTACCGCTTCGGCGGCGAGGTCGAACGCTCGGGGTTCAGCGGCGTGTGGTTGACCGAAGGCGGACGCACGGCCTACCTCGGCTGCGGCGCAATCGCGCTCGCGACGTCCACGGTCACCATTGGCACCGCGGTCGCGGTTGCGTTCCCGCGGAGCCCCATGATCACCGCCAAGACGGCGTGGGAACTCGCCGACGCCACCGGCGGCAACTTCGTGCTCGGTCTCGGCACGCAGGTGAAGGCCCACGTCGAACGGCGCTATTCGTCGGCGTACTCCAAGCCCGGCCCTCGCCTGCGTGAGTACGTGCTCGCGTTGCGGGCGATCTTCGACTCGTTCCAGAACGCCACGCCGCTTCGGTTCGAAGGCGAGTTCTACAATTTCACGATCGGCAACCTCGGCGTGTGGACCGGCGGCCCCATCGCGACGCCCGATGTACCCATCTATCTCGCGGCGGTCCGGCCGTGGATGCTGCGCATGACCGGTGAGGTGGCCGACGGTCTGCACGTGCACCCGTTCCACTCGCGGCGCTATCTCGACGAGGTGATCCGGCCGAACGTCGCTGCAGGCGCTGCGAGTGCGGGCCGCGACGTGACCGACGTGAAGGTGGTGTGCCCGGTGCTCACCATTGTCGGCGACTCGGAGGATGAACGCGAGCATTGGCGAAGGCGCGCGTGCTCCCAAATCGCGTTCTACGGCTCCACGCGCACCTACGCCGGTGTGTTCGAGACGCACGGTTGGCTCGGGCTGGCCGACCGCTTGCACGAGCTGCAACGCGCCGGCGACATCGCGGGCATGGCCGCGTGTGTCACCGACGACATGCTCGACGTGTTCGCGGTGACCTCGACGTGGGATGACCTCGCCGGCAAGGTGCTCGATCGCTACGGCGGGGCTGCGGATCGTGTCGTCATGTACTTCTCGGGCTCGGGTTGGCGCGAGGACGCGACAACCTTCGGCCGCTGGGCCGAAGTGGCACGCGCAGTGCGTGACGGCACGCGCTGAGGGGTCCGCGCGAGCAGTGTGGACCATCCGGACCGGGTCTGATGGCCCGAATGTCGTGAACGCTACGTTTCTTGTCCGATTCTCCTTGCCAGGAATCCCCATCGGGGTCGTAGCGTTGGAGTCAGTATGAGCACGCAGTTCGAGAACTTCATCGAAGAGCTGATCATCGCCATCAACGGCGAGGTCATCGACAGATCCCGCGTCGCCGATCGACTCCTTGACCTCCGCAACGAGGCTGGCTCGCCCGGCATCGTCGACGCGGTCGACGATCTGCTCCGCAACCTGCCCGGTCGCACGATGGTCGTGACCTCATGGTGGCGTGAGGCGCTCGAGGGGTTGCGGCTGGTGGCAGTCATAGATCGCGAGCAGACCGCCGCGATCTGATCGGGCGCTCAACCGGCTCGGTGCCCGCGCCAGTTGTCGGCCGCGCCTACGCTGCGGCCGTGGTCGATCCTCAACGTCAACGAAACCTCGATACCGTGCACCGGGCGTTCGCGGGCATCGCCGTGGGAAGCGCCGAGCAGATGCTCGTAGGAAACTACACCGACGACATGGTGCTCGAGCTCCCGTATGCGTCGCCGCCATCGGTGATCGAGGGCCTCGATACTGCCCTCGAATATCTCGCCGCGGCGTTCGGCGTATTCCGGTTCAACCTCACGATCACCGAAGCGCACGAGTGCCTCGATCCCGACCTGCTTGTCCTCGAGTACACGAGCGCGGGCCACGTCCTCTCCAGTGGCAAGCCATACGCGAACCGTTACATCGGCGTGTACTGGTTCCGTGACGGCCGCATCGCCAAGGTGCGCGAGTTCTACAACCCTGTGGCGTCGGCTGCCCCCTCATAGCGTGGTCGGCCGGCTCCACCGACCGATCACTAACAGTTCAGACGCTCGACCTCATCTGTTCGTGGTGCCGAAACCCCTCGGTTGCACGAGGCCGTCATGATGGCGCACATGGAGATCATCGATGCGAAGCTGAACGCGTGCCTTCAGGGGTTCGTCACCGAGTGCGCACGGGCCGCCGATCTTGCACAGACGCCCGCGGGGAAGCGCCTGGTCGAGGCCGAACGTGCGCTCGACGACTGCGACGACCCGGCGGAGCGCGTCGCAGTGCTGCATTGGTATCGGGCGGCGTGGGCCGCATACGCGTTGTCACGCGGCTGGGTGGTCGAGACCGAATCGCTGAAGGTAGCTTTCGACGCAGCGGTTCGTGCCGCGTGAGGCGGGTGTTCGCAGCGACCTGACGGCGCAGGTTGGCAGCGGCCTCACGTACCGGTATGTTTGGTTCATTCAACGCGGGGTGGAGCAGTTCGGTAGCTCGTCGGGCTCATAACCCGAAGGTCGTGGGTTCAAATCCCACCCCCGCCACTCATAGGCCCTGCCCAGGCGTTGTTTCTGGACAGGGCCTTCTCGCGTCTCGGTGGCGCTACCGGCGTGCTACCGCGACCGCGGCCACGGTGCCGCCTCGGCGATGGTTGGGTCGGTGACGAGTCGAGCGAAGATCGCGGCGGCGTCGGCCTGCATGCGCAGGTCGTGTAG
>JANMVY010000794.1:0-4740 GCA_031393535.1 Actinomycetes bacterium
CGCCGCACGAAGGCGCTGCTCGATCGCATTTGGACAATGACCGAATACGTCGATCACAAGTGGTGGGAGAACGCCGCGTTGCTCGACCTGCTCGGCTACGACATCGAGACCGAGCCGATTCGCAAGGTCAAGTCGAGTCCGCTCGACCGCCGCATCGAATGGCTCGGCAACGAGTGGAACTCCATCTCGCTCGACGCGGCGGCCCAGCCGATCATCGTGCACTACCCCGGGCACACGAACGAGGACCGCAAGCGGCTGATGCGCGCCGACGTCGACGCGTGCCGCAAGCGGCAAACCGGTGTTCCCCCCGGCTCCCCATCGTCGCCGCTTGACCCGCCGCCCCTGATGACCCATCGGGTCCACTCCCCGTGTGTGAACGGTTTTGGTCAACAATCAGGCCCAGTACCAGACATCGAATGAGCGCGGCGTCGACGAAACGGGTCTTTTGTTCCGGCCAAACCAGGCGAGCTCCTCGTTCCCGCCCTCGGCGGCCGATCGACAAGCGATTCCGTCGGCTCCATTTCGCCACGCGTCGAGGCCGACCGGCTGGCAGCTGGCCCATCCGATTGGTGTGCCATCGGCGGCCACCGGGTACGTCTCGGCCAGCGCGACCGCGGCGAGCCCCTCGTCGAATCGGAGATCCCACCCTTGACCATCGGGGACACTCACGTCGACGAGCACTGGCGCAGTAGCGGGATCGAGGTCCTCTGGGCCATACGGCAGTCCCTTCAGCCGCGCGCGAGCATTTGCCCGGGCGGTCTGCATGTCCGCGCTGAGATACAGCGTCAGGATTCCCCCCGATGGGGTACCGGGTGCTCCGGTCGCAGGATTCCAGCGACCACCCGATGACGCGGCGAAGGTCGCATCGAGCGGATCAACCCAGCCCGGATCGGCTAACCGCAGGTACGTTCCGCCGATCTGATGGTGCGGCGGATTCACGCGGTCGTGGCCCAGTCAAACGAACGCCGGGTGACCTCGAGCAACTCGTGGTGATCATCGGCGGCGATCATCTCGAGCATGCTCCTGTGGCCGTACGCCACCGCAGACTTGCGGACAACACCTGGCACGCTGGCGGGGCGAAGTCGGTGACGCAAGATGCGTGCGATCTCGGCCACGGTCGTCGCCTTTGCTTTACGAGCCGACGGGATCCCCCGTTCTCGCCATTGGCTGATCGCTTGACGTTCGACTCCGAACAGCGAGGCAAGGTCGGTCGCCGTCAGATCGAAGATCGCCTGGATTTCATCGAGCGGATCACGTGCAATCTGACGATCGACGATCGCGTCGACGAGACGATCGAACACATCCCACTTGGCACCGTCGACGTCGCGCGCGAGGGCATGAGGCCAACTCCTCGGGAACACCAGCGGCCGCTCGTCCGCCAGCACGTCGCGGAACGATGCCACGACCCAGCACGCGATACCGATGCCAATGCCTTTGTCGTGCGGCGCCCGTGATCGCAACGGGGCGACCGTTGCTTCGCGCAGCGCGACCAGCGACCCTTCGGGGTGGTGCAGATCGGGGTCGAATGCAACGTGCACATCGCGAACGAGGTCGACATAGATGGTTGCATAGCTTCGAATCGCGGTGAGGTCCCCGCGGACGGCCGCGAGCGTCACCGCGTCCAAACCCGATACCCGCGTCGCCAGGTCCGTCTCGCAGACCGCCAGCACATCGCGCATCGAGCCGCGCATCCGAGCGTGCAGACCCACGTTGACCGAGGCGATTGTCATGACTGCAAGGTATCCGCAAGGGAAGCAATATGCAAGTGCCCAGCCGCGAGCCGCGTCAGTCGTCGACGAGCTGATCGGCGGGGAAGCTGCGGTACAGCCACGACGGCAGACCCTCGCGGGCGTCGCGCATCTTGCGCGCGGAGGCGAACAGGTACTGCCCGAGGTCGTTCACCCGGAAATCGACGAGCGGCATCACGCCGTCGAAGGCGAAGCGCGACTCGTATGCCGCGGGATGTGCGTTGGCGGTGAACGCGGCGTCTACATCGAAGCCGGCGAACTGCAACAGCTTTACGAGCTCGTGCTGGGTGAACTCGCGGTTGTGACGGCCGTACGCGCCGTATCCGGAGTAGGGGTCGTACATGTTCTCGCCGGCCACCGCTGAAAGCACGTTGCCGAGGCGGCCCACGTTCGGGGTGGTGACCACCAACCGCCCGTTCGGGCGGAGCACACGGTGGATCTCGCGGATGGCGTGGAGTGGATCGAGCAGCAGGTGCTCGATGATCTCGCAGAACACCACCACGTCGAACGACTCGTCGGCATAGGGGAACGGATCGTGCTCCATGTTGAACAGCTGTGAATCGAGCGGCATGCTCTGGATGACACCGTCGCGGTCGGTGTACGCGAGTTGCTGGCGATGCGCGCCACGCTCGCCGCCGAAGTAGTTGGCGAGGGAGAGGTCGAGCGCAGTGAAGTCCGACAGCAGCCACGTGATGAAGTACGGGTTCGCACCGAGCTCGAGCGCAGTGCCGTGCTCGTCGCGCACCATGCCCCACGTGTGGAGGAATCGCCAGAACGCGTCGTTCACGTAGTGACCGAGTTCGCCCGGTGCACTGGCATCGATCGAGAACGAGTGCATCACGTCGCGAAGCTGCTGCTCGGTCCAGGTATCGGGCAACGGCCGCGGGCGCTCGGCCGGTGCCATGGCCCGTGCCGCGACGACGAGGTCGGGGGCAGCTGCCGGAGGGGCCGGCGGATGCAGGCGACGACGCACTGCCCGTCGCGCGCGGCCCGCCACCCGACGACTGCGGGTGAGCCCGACTCGCGCCGCCCGCTTGCCGTTCGCCCACGTGCTCGGCACGTCATTGCCCCATATCGGGGACCACGCCGGCGACCAGGCGGCGTAGCCGACCGGCGGCCTTGCGCAGCACCAGCGTGGGTCCGCCTTGGGTGACGAGCGTCTTGACGATCTTCACGTCCTGGGCCAACCCGCCGCGGGTGCGCCACGACGGCCGCGCGGGTTCGGTGCCCGGCAGGGGTATCGACTCGAGCAGGTCAGGCGCGCGACGCGGTTCGCGGCAGAACTGCACGAGCGGCTCGAGCACCTTCGACCATCGCAGCCGGTCGGCCACGGCCACGCTGTTCGCCGAGCAGCGCGCACGCATGTCCGCGTCGTCGAGCAGCGTGAACAGTGCGTGCTCGAGTGCGTCGACGTCCTCGGCCGGCACCGTGAGGCCCAGCGGCTGCGAGGCGATGAGGTCGGCGAAGGAATCGCCCCCGGTGGTGACGATGGGCAACCCCACCCAGAGGTAGTCGAGGATGCGCGTGCGGAAGCTGAACGCGGTCTCGACGTGGTCGTAATGCGTCGACACGCCCAGGTCGGCTTCGAGCAGGTAGTTCTGGCGGTCGTCATAGGCGACCCACGTCTCGTTGAAGAACACGTGGGTGCCGTTGACGCCGAGGTCGTTCGCGAGCCGCCGCGCGTCGAGCACCATGCGCATCTCGGGCACGTTCGGATTCGGGTGTTGCACCCCGAGAAAGAACAGCCGCACGTTCGGTCGGCGGCCACGCAGCTTGTCGACCGCCCGGATGAGGGTGAGCGGGTCGAACCAGTTGTAGATGCCACCGCCCCACAAGATGACTTCGTCGTCGAGACCGATGCCCGGCACCACACCCTTGATGGCCGCGCGGGTCTTGCGCGGCACGTCGTCGGATACACCGAACGGCGCGAGCGTGATGAGCTTTTCGAGGCTGGGGCTGTCGTCGTAGGTCGCGGGGTTGATACGACCCACTGCCGACATCTGGCCGAGCCAGAAATCGCGTTGCTTGTCGCTCGCGCACAAGAAGTAATCGCCGCGCGTGAGCTGTTGGTTCAGCACGAGCACGGAGGACAGCACGGTGTTGCGGCGATCTTCCTCGCCGAGGTCACGTGCCTGTTCGAGTTGCTCGAGATGGAACGGGTCGTAGATGTCGACCACGATGATCTTCTTCGAAGCAGCCACCACCGGGTACTCGTGCATGATGTAGCCCTGGAACACGATGATGTCGCACCAGGCTTCGAGCTCGGCCATTCGTGCGGGGTTCACCACACCCGTCGCGAAGGCGGGGTGGGTGAGCTCGCAGTTCACGGTCGACAGCAACTGCACTTCGTGCTCGCCGCACAACGCGAGGGCGATCTGCCACGCCCGGATAGCCGGCCCCGCCATGCGCGGCGTGAGGCTGTCGCCGGTGACCACCAGGATCTTGCGGCGCGGCGCGAAGGAACGTTCGACCTCGAACGCCTTCACGACCTCGGCGAAGCCCGTCACGAACCCCGGCTCGTCGATGTTCGGGTGCATGGGCAACCGGAACATCCGAAGGATCTCGTGATCGGTGCGGGTGCGTCGCGATTGGAGCTCACGACGCGTTCGATCGAGCGAGGCCATGTTCTCGACCAAGGCGTCGATCGCGAACAACGACGCGACGGTCTGCTTGTGAATCGACAGGTGGTCGTCACCTTCGCCTGACAATCCGCGCTCGATGTCGATCGCGTGGGCATCGGTCCCGCCGAGCGCGATGCCACGTCGCACAGACAAGGCCATCGACGCGGCGAGCAGCCGCGCCATGTTCGAGTCGTCGTAGTTCTTGTAGACCGTGAACAGCGCGTTGCGTTCGAGCAGGTAGTGCTCGCGCCAACTCGCGTAGCGCGACATCGTCGCATGGTGGCGGTGGAACACCAGCGACGTGGGCACGTAGCGCACACGCCAACCGAGCATCCACAGGCGCCAGCCGAAGTCGACATCTTCGAAGAACA
>JANMVY010000021.1:0-6459 GCA_031393535.1 Actinomycetes bacterium
GCCATTTCAACGATCCGCGCGCGCACTACTGCGCCGTGTGCGGGCTCCAGATGGGCCAGGCCAGCTTCGTGCTCGTCGACGGCCAACGGCCGCCGCTCGGCGTGTTGGTGTTCGACAACGGCGAGAGCCATTCGCTCCTGACCGATCTGATCATCGGGCGCGACCCGAGCGCAGATACCGCCGTGCAGCTCGGACGCGCCCGCGCCGCGATTCCGGCGGGCGACGTGAGCGGCTTGTCGCGCGTGCACGCCGAAGTCCGCTTGGTCGATTGGGAAGTCCAGTTGATCGACCGGCAGTCCACCAACGGCACATTCACGTGGGATGTCGAACGCGCCACCTGGCAACGGCTCGCCCCGAACACACCGTTCGCGCTGGTCCCCGGCATGCAGATCGCCTGCGGCCCGCGCACCGCGGTGTTCGAATCGACCCTGCGCACCGGCTGAGCATGGCCGACCCGGAACCACTGCCACGCGAGGCGAGTATTCACACCAGGCGCACGACACTGCAGTTCGCACTCAGACGTCAGTGAGCTCGATCCACAGGCGCTCGAGCGACCGCGCGATCGTACCGACCACCCCGCGAGCCGCGAACGGGGCGCGGCCCGATCCGAGATAACTGCGCCACCGCATGAGCGCCTCTTCGGTCGCCACGCGCGCGGCCGAGATGGGGGCATCGCCGCCGAGACCCAGTCGCGACACAGGCGATGATCCGAGGATCAGCCGACGGAGCTCGCTGCGCATCGACTCGGGGAGCCGTAGACCACCGCGCGCGTCCATGCGGAGCACGTCGAACTCGACCAGCTCCGGATGCGCGAGCCGCATGCCGTCGACACGATCGGCGATGGCCTGCCACACCTCCGCATGCATGGGGCTCGGGTCGGTGGTCAGCTCGTGTTCGAGCTCGCGCAGTGCACCGGACGCGCGGATGGCATCGCCATGCTCCACGAGAGCAGCCCGAGCGAGCGACACAACCGGCTGCGGCGCATCGACCGGCGCGACCGCCGCGAACAACACCGACGACTCCGGCTCGAAGTCGACGACCAACGCAGTGATCACCACCGGGCCCGAGAACGACTCGCGCAGCGCACGTTGCACCGATTCGACCGCGCCTGGGGCCGGCACGACGACCACGACGTCGGCCCGTGCCAAGAAGTCGGCGGATTCGGGATGGTTCGCGTCGACCATCAACGCAACGTCGATCCCGTGTTCCCCGAGCACCTGCGACGCGGCGTTCGCGTGGTCCTGGGTGGCCGCCGCGACAACAAGTCGTGGCGGGTTCGTCAGCCGGGTGTGGGCCGCAGATGTGACCGCCATGGGGCCGAACCGTTCGACGACCGACTCGATCAACGCGAGCAACATGTTGATGGGCGTCGGTACCTCAGGACGCCCGCTCGCGATGGCGACCGGTGCGAGGCGGATCACCGAACGCTCCGCCGGAACCGACATGTCGTCATCGGGGATCGCCGCGAGCGCCGCCCGCAACTCGGCGGCGAGCTCGGTCGCGGATTGAAAGCGACGTTCGCGCTCGAACGCGAGGCCGCGTGCGATGATCTCTTCGAGCTGCGCAGGGACACCGTCGCGCACAGTACCGAGCGGAACCGGCGCGTTGGCGACCGACTCGCCGACGCCTGACAACCGGTTCGCGGAGAAGGCGACGCGACCTGCCACGAGCTCGTAGAGGACCGCGGCGACCGAGAAGAGATCGGCTCGGTGATCGAGGTCGTCCGAGGCGTGCGCCTGCTCCGGTGCCATGTAGGCCGGGGTACCCGCGGCGAGAGTGAAGCCCGCGGCGCCGATCAGGTCTTTGGCCAGACCGAAATCGCCCAACATCAACCGATCGTCGCGGAGCCCGCTGCTTCGCTGATGGCGCCGCAGCGAGCGGAACAACACGTTCGACGGCTTGATGTCGCGGTGCACGATGCCGAAGTCGTGCACGACCTCGAGACACTCGACGATGTCGAGCGCGTACCCGATGGCCTCGCCGAGCGAGAACGTCGTGTTCGCCGCGATCTTCGCCCGCGAACGATCTTGCAACGTGCCGAGGTCGGCGTAGGTCATCACGAAGTAGGGGCGGCCGTCGGGCAACTCGTCGACCGTGTGCACGCGGACGACGCCGTCGTAGTCGAGTTGGCGCAGGAACTTCGCCTCGTCGATGAAGCGGCGCCGCACCTCGGGGTTCACGGCCCAGTTGTCGGCCAACACCTTGATGGCGACAGCATCGTCGAGGTCCTCGTCGTGCGCCAGCCACACCGTCGCGAACGCGCCCGCGCCGAGCGTGCCCTCGATGCGGTACTTGCCGAATCGCTTTGGCGCCTCCATTTCCCCACCTTAGGTTGGGGCGTCGCGCGATTCACCGGACCGGGGCCCGCCGGGCGCGCATGACGGCGGGCGTCAGCCGTGCCGCGCACCCGTGACACGCGCGAGCAGCCGCTCGTCGACCGAGGGGCGACCACCGCCCAACCAGACGAACCCGAGCATCAACACGAGCAACGCCGGGCCGACGCCGAGGTGGAACGACCCGCCCACGTTGCGCCCCGCGGTGAGGAGCGCTCCGACGAGATTGGCCGCCAGCGCAGCCGCACTGAGTCGTGTGAGCAGGCCGACGAGTAGCGCCAACCCGGCGAGCACCTCGATCAGGCCTGCGACGACCACCGACGCGCCGGGTGCAGGCACACCGAAGCGCCGGAAGTCGATGACCTCCTGCGCGTGGTCGGTGAACTTCGCGATGCCGAACGCGAACACGAACATCGCGCCGGCGGCGATGCGAACGACGCCGACGATCCATGCCTGGGGCCCCTCGGCTCGTGTACGCAGCACATCACCGAGTTGCAGATTCATGGGATCCTCTCCGGCCCGCGACCACCCGGTCGCCTCCAATGCAACGAGTAACGCCCGGCATCGGTTCCGCAACCATCGTACGAGCTGGCGCACGCCATCTCGGCGTTCTTCCGCCGCGCCGATCGACGAAGTAGTCTCGGCGCAGGAGGCGGGGCGGTGCGCGTTGCGGATGTCGACATTCTCCTGGCTGTAGGCCGATGACGACCTCCTGGTTGTTGGGGATCGATTTCGGCACGAGTTCGACCGTCGTCGCCGGGCGCCTTGCGGGTCGACCGCCCGAGATCATCGAGATCCACGGGGAGCGCCGCGTTCCGTCGCTCGTGTTCATCGACGCGAACGGTCGCACCATCGTCGGGCGGGGCGCCGAGGCACTCGGAGGCGCAAACCCCGACCGACTCCTGCGTGCCCCCAAAGGTCGGCTCGGGTCGCCCACCGCGGTCGTGCTCGGCGGCCGGGCCTATTCGATCGTCGAGCTCGTCGCCACATTGTTGCGTCACGTGTACGACGAAGCGGTGCGCTCCAACGGCGACGAACCCTCCGAGGTTCGTCTGACGTACCCCGCGTCATGGAGCTCTCCGCGCCGTGAGGATCTGGTGGCTGCGGCCACGCGGGCCGGGCTCCCCAACCCGACGCTCGTGCCCGAACCGGTCGCGGCAGCCATCGCCTACGCCTCCGATGTGTCGATCGTCGACGGCGCGCACGTGCTCGTGTACGACCTCGGCGGCGGCACGTTCGACAGTGTGGCCCTGCGTGCCGAGGGCGATGCATTCGTCATCGTCGGACGCCCGATCGGCGATCCGCACCTCGGCGGCGAGTTGTTCGACGAACTGCTCATGAACTACATCGGCGAACAGCTCGACGCCGACATCTGGGAGAACCTCCAGGTGTCCGACGAGCTCCTCTGGCAGCAGGCGGCGGCCGCGCTGCGCCTCGAGAGCCGACGGGCGAAGGAACTGCTGTCGTCGCACGAGGTCGTGCAGGTACAGCTGGGTCTGCCCCACGGCATCGTCAACCGGCAGGTGAGCCGCGCCGATCTCGAGCAATTGATCCGGCCATACATCGACGAGTCCGTGGGCTTGATGCAACGCTGCATGATCGACGCCGGTCTACGCACCGAGGACCTCTCCGCGGTCTACCTGGTGGGCGGTGCGAGCCGTTCGCCGCTCGTGCAAGAAATCGTGTGCACCACATTCCCGCAGGTGCAGCTGAGCCGACGCGGTGACCCGAAGGCCGTCGTCGCCCTGGGCGCTACCCACCCCGAGATCGATACCGCTCGCTGGGCCCCGCGTTCGACCGACCCCGGTCGCACGCACCTCACCGATCCCGCTGTCCCACCGCCCACGATCACGCCACCGACACCGACGCCGACGCCGACACCGATACCGCCCGTCGCACCGCCCACGATCAGGTCGCCGTCGCCGTCGCCGCCGTCGCCGTCGTCGCCGTCACCGGCCACGGCGGGCGGAAACGGGCCGGACGGCCCGGGACCCGGTGAGCATCCACCCGTCGTCCTGCCGCGGCCGCAACCCGCAGGCTCCGGTCGACGGATGTCACGGTCGTTGGTCGTGGCCGGGGTGCTGCTACTCGCCGGCCTCATCGGGGCGGTGGTCATCGCCATACAGGGCGGCGGCTCCAAGGACTCCAAAGATTCCGGTGGCGCCGGCGGCGCGGCGACCGGTACCGCCGCCGGATCAGGTGGCTCGACCGGCGCACCGCCCGCATCGGGTGCGACCGGCACTCCCGTGAGCCGCGTGCCGTCCGGAGCCGGCATGGTGGCAATTCCCGCGGGCACATATCCGCTCGGCGCCGAATCACCCGACCTGTCCGAGACGACCCGCAAGAGCGTTGCCGCGGCGGCATTCTCCATCGACGTCCACGAGGTCACCAACCGCGAGTACAAGCTGTTCGTCGACCAGGCGAACGGTGCCCGCCCGTTGCCGGGCGTGTGGGACCGCTCAGGCCCCCCGGCCGACCTGGTCAACCATCCGGTGCGCGGGATCAACTTCGAGTGGGCGGGCGCCTACTGCGCGTCGCTCGGCAAACGCCTGCCCAGCGAGATCGAGTGGGAGGTCGCGGCCGCCGGTACCGACGGTAGACGCTATGCGTGGGGCAACGATCTCGCCACCGTGGTGATGCCGGTCGACCGTACTTATGAGGTCATGACCAACCCGTTGAACAAGAGCGCCCTCGGGGTGTTCGACCTGACGGGCAACGTCTGGGAGTGGGTCGCCGACACCTACGACCCCACCAAGGTGAAATCGAACGAGCGCGTTCTCCGCGGTGGCCAGAACGGCTACATCCGCACCAACTGGACGAGGCTCCCGATCGATCCGGCCGGTGCCAACTCGGTGGGGAACGCGGGATTCCGGTGCGCCGCGACCACGGTCTCGGCCGACGCACCCGCGTTGGTGTTCGGCACGTACACGCGACCCGGCGACCCGACAGTCCCGGTCGCGAAGATCCGCCCCGGCTTCTATGCATACGACGATTTCGTCGATCCGGCGAGCGGCTGGATCGAGCGGTCGAACGCGTTGTGGCGCTTCGGGTACCACCCGAACAAGTACTTCCACGTCGAGACGAAGCAGCAGAACCAGACGGTTGTGGCCCTGAGCCCCATCGGCACACCGACGACGGGCAAGTTCGGCGTCTCGACGTCGGCCGAGGTCGAGCCGGCCCCGCTGACCGAACCCGGTGGGCAGTACGAGTTCGGCATCGTCATCCGCGCGCAACGCGCCACGGCCGCCGACAACATCCAGCCGGTCAGCTACGTTGCGCTCGTCGTCAACCCCCGGGCCCAGACCTGGGAGGCGTACGTCAAGAACGCCGACGGGACACGAACGCGCATCGATGGTCGGGGTATCGGTAACGTGGCCGAGAACCGATCGAACTCGCTGCGCATCGACGACCTGGGCGACCACCTCGAGTTCTCGGTCAACGGGCTCAAGGTCTACAACACGAGCGCCGGCCAGGTGACCCAACACGGCAGCGGCACCGGGTTCGTGCTCAACAGCCTGGCAGGCTCGAACAAGGCGCACATTCACTTCGCCAGCTTCGGCATCGAGAACTAGAGGCCGACATGGGCGAGCGCCGACGAATGCGATCCTTGTCCCTGCTCGTGATTGCCTCGTTCGTCGCCGCGTGCAGCGCGAGTGGCGACAACGCAGCACAATCCGCGCCGAGCCCCGAGGCGTCGAACACCACGGCGGCCCCCGGCAGCGGCACCTCCAGTCCCCCGGGGAGCGCGACCACCACGACCACCGCAAGCGCCGCCGCGCGCGTTGCCTCAGGAAAAGAGATGGTCGCCGTCGCGGCCGGCGCGTACACGGTCGGCAGCGATCAACCGGGCACCGAGGCCGTGCGTACGAAGACGGTCACGATCACCCGTTTCAACATCGACGTCTACGAGATCACCAACGCCGAGTACCGACGTTTCGTCGACGCTGAGGGTGCGATCTCGCCGCGCGGGTGGACCCGCGGTCGCGTGCCCGACGGCAAGGAGAACCATCCGGTAGTCGGCGTCGACTGGGAGTGGGCGCAGGCGTACGGCATCTCGTTGTCGAAAAGGCTGCCGACCGATGCCGAGTGGGAGTCAGCGGCGCGTGGACCCGACGCACGGGTCTAC
>JANMVY010000058.1:0-7079 GCA_031393535.1 Actinomycetes bacterium
CAGGGCGTTGGCCGTCATGATCTCGGTCATCACCTCGTAGGCGGATGGCTCCGACAACCCCATCTGGTGGTAGTAGGCCGACTTGCCGAGGCCCACCACCGTGCTGCTCCACTCGAGGATCTCGTGCGCGAGCTCGTCGACCGCCGCGTCGAGGTCGGCCCGGGGCACCACGCAGTTGACGAGACCCCAGGCGAGCGCGGTGGCTGCGTCGATAGGGCGCCCGGTGAGGAGCATCTGCATGACGCGCTTTTGGCCGATCGCGCGCGAGATCGGCACGAGGGGCGTCGAGCAGAAGAGCCCGACGCGTACACCTGGGGTCGCGAACGTGGAGGTTTCGGTCGCAACGGCGAGGTCGCAACCCGCGACCAGCTGGCATCCGGCGGCCGTGGCGAGCCCGTCGACTGCCGCGATCACCGGTTGGGGCATGCGCCGCAGCAGCTGCATGAGCGAGGAACACGCACCGAAGAGCTCGCGGTAGTACTGCTCGTCACGCCCGACCATCTCGCCGATGTCGTGGCCCGCGCTGAAGGCGGGGCCGGTCGCCGAAAGCACGATCACGCCGACGTCGGTGTCCTCACCGAGCGTGACGAAGGTCGAGAAGAGCACGTCGAGCACCGAGCGGCTCAACGCATTGCGGCGGCCGGGATTCGTGAGCTGCACGTGGGCGACGCGCTCTCGAACGATGACCGTGACCGGGGGCTGATCCATCTCTCGAGCGTACTGCCGCGGGCGCTCGCAGCCCGGCGAGTGCGAGAGGCCCTGACGGCGCCGCTCGCGTGAGTCGTTCGAGCCAATGTGATGGGCCGATCGGACCGACCCGCTCACGTGGCGCCTCGGCGGACCGAAGTTTGGGTCGTGGAGCAGAACACGAGCGCGAAAGGTCCCTACCGCGAGGTTCTCGACTGGTTGGCCGCGCAGGTCGATCGGCTCGACGAGCACGCGCGCGAGCTCGCCGAACAGGCCGAGCAACGCACGCTCTCGGCGGCCGAGGTCGAGGTACGCAGTCGCGACATCGTCGACGCGCACGCGTGGCTCGCGGAGCAACTCGCGCAAGCGCTCGTCGCTCGCGGCATGCCGCGCGCGGCCTGAGGCCTCGCCCCCCGAGCGAAACGTTTGGTCGGGGCGTCCGTCAGCGGAGCGCGTCGCGGGTCGGCCAAGATGGGGTCGCTCGGTGCCGGCAAACCGTCGGGACGACCTCGAAACGGAGAGGACGCGATGATCGTCCACCTCGTCGACGGAACCTATGAACTGTTCCGTTACTACTACGCGCTGCCCCCGCACGTGACTGCCGCGGGCATGGAAGTGGCCGCGATTCGCGGCGTCGTCGGGTCGTGTCTGCAACTGATCGAGGAAGGCGCGACGCATGTGGGCGTGGCGACCGACCACGTGATCGAATCGTTCCGCAACGACATGCTCGACTCGTACAAGGACGGAAGCGGCGTCGACCCACTGCTCCTGGCCCAGTTCGACCTCGTCGAGGACGTGCTCGCGGCAGCCGGGTTCACCGTGTGGCCGATGGTCGAGGTCGAAGCCGATGATGCGCTCGCGGCTGCGGCCGCGGTCGCCCACGACGACGCGCGCGTCGAGCGGGCGGTGATCTGCACACCGGACAAAGACCTCGGCCAGTGCGTGACGGCTGACGGCCGCGTGGTGCAACTCGATCGACGCAAGGGTGTGTACTACGACTACGACGGCGTCCGCGAGAAGTTCGGCGTCGCGCCGGAGTCGATTCCCGACTATCTCGGGCTCGTCGGCGACAGTGCTGATGGCATCCCCGGCATCCCCGGGTGGGGTGCGAAGAGCACGGCTCAAGTGCTCGCCCGTTACCCCCACTACGAGGACATCCCCCGGGCGGTCGGGCAATGGGAGGTATCGGTGCGCGGCTCGACGAAGCTCGCTCTGGCGTTGTTCGCCCGCTACGAGGACGCCCTGTTGTACCGGCGACTCGCGACCGTGGAGCGCGAGGTCTCAGTCGGATCTGTCGACGACTGGCGATGGGCCGGACCAACAGCGGACTTCGCCGCGTTGTGCCGGTCGATCGACGCGCCCGGCCTGCTGCGGCGCGCGGAGCGCCTCGCAGCCCGCTAGCCAGGAGAAGTTCGACCGCGCGCCGCTCTGAGCCGCCGCGTCACACACCGAAGATCTGTGCGAGCTCGAAGGGAGCCGGGGTGTCGAGCTGGTCGTAGGTGCACGACTCAGGTGAGCGATCGGGCCGCCACCGCACGAGGCGCGCCGAGTGGCGGAACCGGTGACCCAGCAGTCCTTCGTACGCGACCTCGGCGACGCGCTCGATGCGCAGCGGCGACCACGAAAGGTCTTTCGTCGCGTTCCAGCGCGACGGTGCCCCCGGCATCGCTCCTCGGCCGCCCGAATCGGTCGTCTGGTTCGCCCATGCAGCCCATGGATGGCCGCGCAGATCGTCGATCGCGAGCGGCGCCAGCTCCTCGACGAGCTCCCGGCGTCGCGCTGCGGTGAACGACGTGGCCACCCCCACATTGTTGAGGTTGCCCTTCGCGTCGTAGATGCCGAGCAGCAGTGATCCGACTCCCTCGCCGTCCTTGTGCATGCGGTAACCGGCGACGGCGCAGTCGGCGGTTCGTTGGTGCTTCACCTTGAACTGCACACGCTTGTCCTGGGTGTAGGGCAAGCCGAGGGGCTTGGCCATCACCCCGTCGAGCCCCGCCCCTTCGAAGCGCTCGAACCAGTCGGCGGCGGTCGCCCGGTGGCGAGTCGCCGGTGTGCAATGCACCGGTGCCACGAACGCGGCGGCGAGCGACTCGAGCGCGCCACGGCGCTCACGGAACGCCAACGGCGTGAGATCGAGATCGTCGAGCGCGAGCAGATCGAACGCGACGAACGATGCCGGCGTCTCGACCGCGAGCCGGTTCACCCGTGACGCGGCGGGGTGGAGGCGCTGCTGAAGCGCCTCGAAATCGAGACGGCCTCCGGTTGCCACCACGAGCTCGCCATCGACGACGCAGCGCGTCGGCAATGACTGCCGGAGCGGCTCGAGGATCTCGGGGAAGTATCGCGTGAGAGGCCGCTCGTTGCGCGAGCCGAGCTCGACTTCGTCGCCGTCGCGAAACACGATGCACCGGAAGCCGTCCCATTTCGGTTCGAAGAGCAACTCGCCGTCGGGGAGGGTGTCGAGCGCCTTCGCGAGCATCGGCCGCACTGGGGGCATCACCGGCAGACGCATGGCCGCCACCCTACGACCGCCGGCCGGCGCGAACGAACGGACGGACCCGTGACAGCGGGAGGTGTCCTCGCGGCTCAGGTGTCGAACTCGAACGCCGTCAGCTGGTCGAGCGCGAGCGAGACGGTCGTGGCGTGCTGGAGCAATCGTCGACCCGACGGTTTCACGAAACCGATGTCGACCATCGAGTCGAGCAAGGCGAACAGCGGTGTCCAGAAGCCGTCGTCGTCGAGCAGGGTGATGGGCTTGCGCGGCTCGTGCAAACGCAGTTGGTTCCAGGTCGCGGCTTCGAACAACTCATCGAGGGTGCCGTAGCCACCGGGGAGTGCGATGAATCCGTCGGACAATGCGTACATCGTGGCCTTGCGCTCGTGCATCCCGTCGACCACGCGGAGCTCGGTGAGCCCGCTGTGGGGGACTTCGCGGCTGAAGAGCCCGCCCGGGATCACTCCGATCGCCTCGCCGCCGCCCGCGAGCACCGCGTCGGCGACGCGACCCATGACGCCGATCTGGGCGCCGCCATAGACGAGGCCGATACCACGGGCGGCGAGGAGGTGACCGAGACGATCGGCCAGGCGATGGATGCCGGGGCGGTCACCGTCGGAGGACCCACAAAAAACGCAGACTCGGCGGAGGGTTCGCATGCCCGGGAACGTACCCGTCTTTGGTGCCTCGCTCGCTCTCAATTACCCTTATCACCCATATGGCGCAGCACTCCATGAGGGAACGGCTCGAGGACCTCGTGCGGCGGAAGCAGGAAGCCCTCCACGCGGGGCCCGACCGGGCGGTTCAGCGTCAGCACGAAAAGGGCAAGATGCTCGCCCGCGAGCGCATCGAGTACCTGCTCGACCCGGGCTCGTTTCACGAGCTCGACATGCTGGCCCGTCATCGTGCGCTCGACAGCGGCCTTGAGGAACGCCCCTACACCGACGGCGTCGTCACCGGCTGGGGCACCATCGACGGCCGCAAGGTCTTCTTGTTCTCCCAGGACTTCACCGTCTTCGGCGGCGCGCTCGGCGAGGTGTTCGCCGAGAAGATCCACAAGGTCATGGACCTCGCCCTCTCCGTCGGGGCACCAATGATCGGGCTCAACGACGGTGCCGGCGCCCGCATCCAAGAAGGCGTGGTCAGCCTCGACAGCTACGGCGGCATCTTCTACCGCAACGTCCAGTCGTCGGGGGTCATCCCGCAGCTGTCGGTGATACTCGGACCGTGCGCGGGCGGCGCCGTCTACAGCCCGGCCATGACCGACTTCATCTTCATGGTGCGTGAGTCGTCGCACATGTTCATCACCGGCCCCGATGTCGTGAAGACCGTTACCGGCGAGGAGGTCACCCTCGAGGAACTCGGCGGCGCGAAGTCGCACGCGTCCAAATCGGGTGTGGCCACGTTCGTCAGCGAGGACGAAAAAGCCTGTCTCGACGACGTGCGTTACCTGCTCGGGTTCTTGCCGTCCAACAACCTCGAGGTGTCGCCGCGGGCGGTCTCCACCGATGACCCGCAACGGGTGTGCACCGAGCTGTACGAGATCATGCCCGAAAGCCCGAACATCCCCTACGACATGAAGCAGGTCATCGCGACCGTCGTCGACGACGGCGACTTCTTCGAGTACTTCCCGAGCTGGGCCCGGTCCATCGTGTGCGGCTTCGCCCGGCTCGACGGCCGCCCGGTGGGCATCGTCGGCAACCAGCCGCTCGTCCTCGCCGGCGTGCTCGACATCGAATCGTCGGAGAAGGCGGCGCGCTTCGTGCGCACCTGCGACGCGTTCAACATACCGCTCGTCACGTTCGTCGACGTGCCCGGCTTCCTCCCCGGTGTCGACCAGGAGTACGGCGGCATCATCCGCCACGGCGCGAAGCTCCTCTACGCCTACTGCGAAGCCACTGTCCCGCGCATCCAGATCATCACACGCAAGGCCTACGGCGGCGCCTACGTGGTCATGGACTCCAAGTCGGTCGGCTCCGACCTGTCGTTCGCGTGGCCCACGGCCGAGCTGGCGGTCATGGGTCCGCAGGGTGCCGTCGAGATCGTGTATCGCCGCGAGCTGCAAGCAGCAGCAGACCCGGTCAAGCGCCGCGCCGAGCTCGTCGACGAGTACACCGAGCGGTACGCGAATCCCTACATCGCCGCCGAACGTGGCTACATCGACGACGTGATCGACCCGGCGCAGACACGGATCAAGCTCATCGCCGGGCTCGCGCTCCTCGAGTCCAAACGCGAGGAGTTGCCCAAGCGCAAGCACGGGAACGTGCCGTTGTGACCGACCCGGGTCTGTCGGTGTCGCCCGAGCCGACCGAGCTCGAGGCAGCGGCCATCATCGCGGCCTACGAGGCGCTGTGGCCCATGCCGATGGTGCCGGGGTCGCGCGGTGCCCGCCCGACCCCGGCGTGGCGGTTCAGCGGCCGTTGGTGGGCGTCGCCGTTGCCGTTGCGCCGCGCTCGACCTGGGTAGGACGTCAACCGTACGGCACCGAATTCGGTGGGCGCGTGCTCAATCGACGTTCGCGACCTCGATGCGGTCCTGGTTCCAGTCACGAGCCGAGATCAAGGCCTCCTCGGCTCGTTGCAGCAACTCCGAGGAGCCGAACGCGTGAGCCGGGTAGCACGCGATACCGGCCCGGAGCGTGAGACCCTGCTGGGCGTCGGCGATCGAGCGGCGGATGCGTTCGACCGTCCAGATCGCCCCGTTCTCCGAGGTGTCTTCGAGCACCAGCCCGAATCGGCCATCGATGAGACGGCAAGCGGTGTCGGCTTCGCGGAGCGTCGCGTTGACCGTCTCGGCGACGAGCATCGGCTGCGCGCTCTGGGGCGCGTTGCTGCGGAGGCCTTCGATCACCTCGAGTAACACGACAGCGACGGGGCGCAGGTGCCGCCGGGCCGCAGCGATGCGGGCATCGACCGCGACGCGGAAGTAGTCCTCGCTGAACAGCCCCGTGGCCTCGTCGGTGAGCGCATCGGATCGCTTGGCGGGAACCACCAACGGGGGGCGGTTCGCGGCGTCACGCTCGGTACTCGCAAGCTGCTGGCCGAGGCTGCGCACCGCGTCCTCGGCGGTGATGCGGGCCTGCACCTGGGTGGCCAGAGCGGTCTCCAGTGCCGTGACCTGTGGGTCGGCGCCACCGTCGGGATGGCTCGGAACAGGGGCTCGCATCACCAGGGCACCGATGCCGAGCGAAAGCATGCCGGCCACGAGGCCGAGCGCCGGCGCGTCGAGTACGAGCCCCAGCACGCCGAGGACCGCCGCGACCGCGCCGAGCCCGAAGGGGTAGAGCCAGCGTTTGTCGTTCATCGAGTCTCCATCGGCGCGCGTGTTTGCGGAATCAAGGGGCGTTCGGCCCGTTGGCCATGGCCTGGTGGGTTCGGGCGGCGCTCCATTCGGATCAGTAGCGTCGCGATCGGTTTGGTGAAGAATCGTGCCACGTCATGACCATCCGTTGCGTAGACAGGGCATCGGCGCCGCGAAGGCCGCGCTTTACGGCGAAGGCTGATCGGACCACGGCCCGGGCGCGGCGACGGCGCGGCGGAGACGCACGACGTAGGCGCCGCGCGAGATTTCGCGCACGCCGAGCGATTCGAGGTGCGGGGTCGGCCACTGCACGTCGAGGAGCGCGAGTGCCGGGGCCGGCCCTCGGCGCAGCAGGTCGACCAGGGCCATGAGCGCGACCTTCGACGCGTCGCGCTCGCGGTGAAACATCGACTCACCGGCGAAGAACGCGCCGATGGCCACCCCATAGAGCCCGCCCGCCAGCTCGCCCCGCGATCGATCCCAGGCCTCGACGCTGTGGGCCCATCCGAGCTCGTGCAGACGGCGGTAGGCCGCGACGACGCGCTTGTCGATCCATCCGTGCGGTCGGCGCGGGTCGGCGCACGAGTCGATCACGTCG
>JANMVY010000077.1:0-2658 GCA_031393535.1 Actinomycetes bacterium
TCGGCGATGGTCCACCAGCGCGCCCCGCGAAACGCCGCGGCTTCGAGGAACTCGAGGTGGCGAGGTCGGAACTCTCCGCCGTCACACCACGCCACATGGATGCGCTCGCGCGAGTCGAAGTGCAGTCCGCCGAAGTCGAACTCAACGTGTTGCACCCAGATGCAGGGCCCCATCTCGATGTCCTCGATGCCGGTCTCCTCGAGGAGCTCGCGGCGACATGCATCCTCGCTGGACTCGCCGACGTCGATCCCACCGCCCGGGATCTCCCACCACGGCGCCTTGCGGTGATCGGCCGGGTCCTCGGCGTTCACGAGGAAGATGCGGCCGCCACGGTCGAGCAGCACGACGCGCGCGGCCGGGCGGCGCAGGGTGAACATGGCGGCAACCTAGTTCGACGCGCAGCCGGCGCACTGGCCCACCAGGTCGAGGCGATGGTTCTCGACCGCCCATTGTTGGTCGCGGGCGACCACCCGCGACGCGCGATCGATCAGGTCTTCAAGCTCGTTCGGCACGGTGAAGTCCTCGACGACGCCGCACACGGTGCAGATGAGGTGATGGTGATGCTCCCCGGTGAGCTGGTCGGTGATCTCGAAGTGGCTGTACTCATCGGAGGTGATGATTCGCCGGACCACCCCGGCGTCGACGAGCTCGGCGAGGTTGCGGTAAGCGGAGCTCTGGGCGAGGTCGTCGTTGACGGCCAGGATCTCGGGCAGGGTGACCGGTCGGTTGGCACGCTCGAGCGCCTCGACAACCGCCCGCCGCGCGGGGGTGTAGCGCTGACCGTGGCCGCGCAGGATCTGGGCTACGGCGTCATGCAGGTCGTCCACCCGGCCATCGTAGTCGCCGAGTGAGAATGGCCGAGAACTGCACCCGTGCCAACGTCAGGCTGTCGTGTCGCCCGGCTTCTCGTCGGTCTTGCCAACTGACTTCTTGTCGTCGGAGAGCGCGTTCGCGAACTCTTTCTTCGCCTGACCGAGCGAACGGGCCAGCTTCGGGAGTTGCGCACCGCCGAAGAGCAGCAGAACGACGACGAGAATGATCAGGAGTTCGGGGGCACCGATGTCACCCATGGTTGTGTCCTCTCGGGCGGGAGCACTTCGTAGCTTACGCGTCCCGGATGGGCGTTGGGCTGCGGTCGGGGGTATTCCCGCCACATGCCCGTCGCCCATCCGGTCGGGCGTGGGTTCAGGCGCTGGGGGGTGTCGTGGTCGGCGTGGCATGCTCGGGGTGGTCGCTGTCGTCGTCGCTCAATAGCCGCAGGATCGAACGGGCGGACTTCGCCGCACCCTTGGCCTCACCGCGGGCTGTGCGCATCGCCTCGACGAACGGCTTCAGCACCTTCGGGTTCGTTGTGTAGTCCGCCACGGTCTTGGCGAGTGCCGGGTCGGCGACACCGTCGGCCGCGGCGACCATCGCCAGGACGTGTGCGTCGAACTCGGCGAGCCGCGCGGCGAGCCGCGACGCGTTGTCGGGCGTCGTGCCGACCGCGATCGCCGCGACCAGCTTGGCCCGCAGCGTCGCGAACATGGCCTGCTTCGCGCCGATCGCGTCAGCCGCCAGCACGATGTTGACCTGCGGGATGCGCAGCGCGTAGACGCGGAAGTCGGTGACGATCCGCGAGCACAACGGCCTCAGGACGTCGAGCGTCGTCGCCGCGTCGATTTCGCCCTGGAGAACGAGCAGGCCGGCCTTCGCGTCGGTGATGATTATGGCGATGGCCGCCTCGTGAGCATCGGTGAGCACGTCGGCCCGTTCGGCGACACGAGCGGCGAGCCGGTCGAGGTCGCGCAGGCGGCGCGTGATCTGCTCGGTGCACCTGGCCTTCAGGCCCGCGACGGTGATCGGCGCGGCCTTCTCGGGTTCCTGCTTCGGTGCATCCGATGACCGCACACCCGCGCCCGATGCTTGCCCACCGGGGGCAGTCGGCACACGATCACGGCCGCCGTCGCTCGCCCCGGCGATACCACCGAGTGGCAGCGTGAGCACGCCCGCGAGGGTCACCCCGGCCAGCACTCTTCGCATTGTCGTCTTGGTCGTCTCGGTCATCGGTTCCCCATCTCTGGTTGGTCTATCGATCTGTCCATCGGTCGGTCGGCTCGCGGCGCGTCAGCCACCGTCGGCCGCATCCGCGAGCCCGCGGTCGACCTCGGCGAGGAAGGCATCGACATGGCTCAGGGTCGCGTCGATCGACGAAGCAGCCGCTGCCGCACCGGCGGCCGGCGTACTCGCAGCCGGTGTCACCGGGGGAACGGTCGCGGGCGCCGCACCTGTCGCGTGCGGCGCAGCAGCAACCTCGTTGGCGTTGGCAGCGGGTGCGGCCGACGTTGTGCTCGGCGCGGTCGGCGTCGCAGTCGGCGTCGCCTCGCGGGCTGCGACCGGCACGGCTTCGGTCGAGATCGACGGACGCGCCGCGCCACCACAGGCGGATGCGGTCAGCGCGAGCGCCGCGCAGAACGTGCCGACGGCTCGGGTCGATCGATGCATGCCTTGGGTATCGGACCGGACCGGGGCCGACCTGAAGCAAAGAAACGGCCAACCTCACGATTCTTCGAAGTTCGGCGGCCGCTCTGCTGGTTCGACCCCGAAGATCTCAGGCGAAAGGAGAGCGCACCCGGTCGACCAGTTGCGACGTCGACGCCGACGCGACGAATCCTTCGG
>JANMVY010000082.1:0-5580 GCA_031393535.1 Actinomycetes bacterium
GTTCACGGTGCACTGCAACGCGCGCCCGAGCCGCATCGCGTACTCGACGGCGGATGCGTTCACCACGGGCAGCGAACCCGGCAGGCCGAGACACGTCGGACACACGTTGGTGTTGGGCTCGTGCCCGAACTCGTTGCGACAGCTGCAGAACATCTTGGTCTTGGTCGCGAGCTCGCAGTGGACCTCGAGGCCCACGATGAGCTCCCAGCCGGGCTGGAACTCGATGACATCGCTCATGGCCCCACCTTCGCCTTCTGGCGGGCTGCAGCGGCCCGCGACGTGCTGCTCATGACCCGACCGACATGGCCGCCTCGAGCACCGCGGCTGCACGGAACATGGTGGGTTCACCCAGCAACGGTGCGAGCAACTGCACGCCGATCGGCAGACCGTCGTCACCCACCCCGAAGGGCACCGAGATCGCCGGCTGACCCGCGAGGTTCGACGGGATCGTGCAGATGTCGTTGAGGTACATCGTCAGCGGGTCGGCGGTCTTCGCGCCGAGCGCAAACGCAGTGGTGGGTGACGTGGGCGACAACAGGAGGTCGAACGTCCGATAGGCCGTGGCGAAGTCGTTGATGATCAGCGTGCGGACCTTCTGCGCCTTGCCGTAGTACGCGTCGTAATAGCCGGCGGACAACGCGTACGTGCCGAGCATGATGCGGCGCTTGACCTCGGCACCGAACCCCGCCGTGCGCGAGAGCTCGTTCATCTCGGAACTGCTCGGCGCGTCGACCCGCAAGCCGTAGCGCACGCCGTCGTAGCGCGCAAGGTTGCTCGATGCCTCGGCCGGCGCGATGAGGTAATAGGCGCTCAGGCCATAGACCACGGCGGGCACGGTGGCGGAATCGACCGTCGCGCCCGCCTTCTCGAGCACGCGGGCCGCCTCGTGCAGCCGGGCCAGCACGTCGGGCGCGATGCCCTCGCCCGCGAGCTCGGCGACGATGCCGATACGTAATCCGTCGACCCCGCGGCCCAGCACCTCGACGAGCGACGGGGCTGCCTGAGGGATCGAGGTGGAGTCGAGCGGGTCATGGCCCCCGATGATCTCGAGCATGATCGCCGCGTCGTGCACCGACGTGCTGAACGGACCGATCTGGTCGAGGGACGACGCGAACGCGATCAGGCCGTAACGCGACACCGCGCCATACGTGGGCTTCACCCCGACCACACCGCAGAGCGAAGCCGGTTGACGGATCGAACCGCCGGTGTCGCTACCGAGGGCGACCGGCGCGAAGCCTGCGGCCACCGCGGCCGCGGATCCGCCCGAGGAACCGCCGGGCACCCGCGACAGATCGTGCGGGTTACGGGTTGGGCCGAACGCAGAGTTCTCGGTGGAGCTGCCCATGGCGAACTCGTCGAGGTTCGTCTTGCCGATCACGATCGCCCCGGCGCGGCGCAGTCGGTCGACGACCGTGGCGTCGTACGGTGGGCGCCATCCCTCGAGGATGCGTGACGAGCAGGTGGTGGGCACACCGTGCGTGCACAGGTTGTCTTTCAGCGCCACCGGCACCCCGGCGAGCGGGCCCGGGTCGTCGCCGGCGGCGACCTTGGCGTCGATGGCGTCGGCTGCGGCGAGTGACTCGGTTCGCAGCACGAGGTTGAACGCGTGGATGTCGGCCTCGCGCGCGTCGATGCGGGCGAGGTGCTCGTCGACCACCGAACGCGCCGAGCGGACACCACGGCGGACATCGTCCGCGATCTGGGCTGCAGTCCCGGGGGTCGGGGTAGTCGTGTTCACGGCTCCTCGCCGAGTATCGAAGGCACCTTGAACTGACCAGCCTCGATCGCGGGGGCCGCGGCGAGCACCTCGGCCCGGTCGATCGACGGCCGCACGACGTCGGCGCGGACGACATTGCGCAAGGGCATTGGATGGGCCGTGGGCTCGATGCCTGTGACGTCGAGCGCCTCGACATCGGCCGCGTGCGCGAGCACGGCCGCGAGCTGGCCGGTGAACTCGTCGAGCTCGTCGTCGGTGAGGCGCAGGCGCGCCAACCGGGCGACATGGGCGACGTCGTCGCGCGAGATGGGCTGGGACATGGCCAGCATCGTATTGCCCGGCCATCGCCATCTGGGTCCATTGCGGCGAAACCGGGCGACCGACGAAGCGCTACCCTCCGCATGTGCCCCCGGCGTCGAGATACGAGTTCCTCTCGTCCGAATGGATCGCCGCGGTCGAGCAGATCCGCGACGAATTCGCCACTCGCGCACCCACGCGTGTTCCCACGATGGCGCTGCGGGCGAACGTCATCATCACCGAGGTGCCGTTCGGCGAACCGGTGATTCGTGGCCACATCGATACCTCGTTCGGGCTCGCAGTCGCCCCTGGCCACCTCGACCAGGCCGACTTCACCGCCAGCCTCGATTACGCGACGGCGAAAGCACTTTTCGTCGGCCAGGACCCCCAAGCGGTGTTGCAGGCCTTCTTCGGTGGCAAGATCCGCCTCACCGGTGATGCCTCGAAGCTGCTCGCCCTGCCGATGCCCAAACCCGGCCAGGTCGGGCCCGAGATCGACCTCGTCCGCGAGGTCGCGGCACGCGTGCAAGCCGTCACCGCCTGAGCGTCCGCACACCGACCGCACGCGCGGGGGGACGGCCGAGCGGTATCAGGTGGTGCGAGTGATGATGTTGACCCGCGTGGTGGGCAGGCGCAACTCGCCCGCGGGCGGGTCGGTACCGAGCACCGAGCGATCGGCGGGACCTCGGGTGTCGCCCACCTCGAAGCCCTTGTCGCGCAGAACCTGCGCGGCCTGCGCGGCGGAGAGGCCGAACACGTTCGGGATCGCGCGTGGCTCGGGGCCTTTCGACACCACGACCTGCACGGACGAATCGCGGGCCACCGAGGAGGCAGGTACCGGGTCGAGGCGGATGACGTTGCCGGTCTTGATGGTGTCGTTGAACTCCTCGGTGCGTACCACGACGAGCTTCAGCTCGTCGAGCTTCGCCTTCGCGGTCGCTTCTGGTTGATCGACGAGCCCATCGGGGATCGTGCGAGGCTTGGGCCCGTCGCTCACCTTGACGACGACTGGCGAACCCGGCACCGCCTCGTTGCCGACGGTCTCTCGCGCGATGATCTTGTCCTTTGCGACCGTTTCACTGAAGTCGCGCATCGGCGGGCCCAGGGTGAGCGTGCGCTTTTCGAGCTCGGTGCGGGCCTCGTCGAGCGTGAGACCCTCGAGCTTCGGGATGACGACCGGTTTCGGTCCGAGCGACACGGTGAACTGCACCGTTGCGCCCTCGGCGACTCGTGCGCCCGCAGCCGGGGTGACGTCGATGATCCGCCCGGCCCCGATCGAGTCGCTGCGGTTCTTGGCGGGCTCCGCGAGATTCCACTTGTACTTCGCGGCCAGCGTGCGCAGGTCCAGCTCGTCGGCGGTCACGAGGTCGGGCATCGTGTGCGAGATCGTGCGGTTCTGGAGGTACGCGAATACGCCGCCGCTGACGGCACCCCCGAGCAACAAGATACCGAGCAGCACCCACGGCCACCGCCGTCGTCCGTCGTCTGCATCGTCGATCTCAGCGGCGGTGCGTGCTGCGCCAGTCGCCGCCGACTGGCCCTCGGCGCTCGCGGAGCCCTCTGACTGCGCGGTCGGCTCGAGCCCCGAACCCCCAACAAGGGGAGCCTCCTCGTCGCTCATCGGGCGCATCATCGTCAGATCGATCCGCCCCCGGTCGAGGCTACCGAGCGCCCCGACGATCGGCAGCGGTTCGGGCCGCCGCAGGTCCTCCGCGGCAGCCATGAGCGCGATGGCGAACTCCTCGGCCTCGGGCCGTTGCGCAGGGTCGGGATGGCCCGCCCGCTCGATCGCTGGGCGCATCGAACCGAGCGCCGCGGGCACCGGCAGCGGCTGATCGACACGGGCGAGCAACGAGCCGAGCGTCGTGTCCGTGACGAACGGGACCTCGCCCGTGACACATTCGATGAGCACGAGCGCCAGCGAATAGACGTCGGTCTTGCCCGACAGGGTCTCGCCTCTCGCCTGCTCGGGCGACGCGTAGCGAGCCGTGCCGATGATGGAACCCGCGGGTTCGGTGACTCCGGCCTCGGCGAGCGCCCGCGCGAGCCCGAAGTCCGCGATGCGCAGCCGACGGTCCTCGTCGAAGAGCAGGTTGGCCGGCTTGATGTCGCGGTGCACGAGCCCGCGTCGGTGCGCGTACTCGAGCCCCCGCGCCACCTCGAGCCCGACGAGCAACGTCTGCGACAAGCTCAACCGATGACCCGCGCCGAGCATGGCGCGAAGGCTTCCTCCCGAGAGGTACTCGGCCACGATGTATGGCAAGTCGTCGTGACCCCAGTCGTACACCGCCAAGACGTTCGGGTTGTTCAGCCCGGCCGCCGCCTCGGCCTCCTTGCGGAACCGCCGCAGAAACGTCTCGTCGGCGGCCAACGACGCGTGCAGCACCTTGACCGCGACCTGGCGCCGCAGTGTGGTGTCGTCGGCGAGGAACACCTGCGCCGACGCGCCGGTGCCGATGAGCGCCCGCAACCGATAGCGGCCTCCGAGCACCCGGCCGATGAGCTCGCTGGACGTGGCCACGGCTCCGCAGGCTACGCGTCGCGGGCCTTCTCCCGACAGCATCTGCGCAACCCGGCTGACGACCCGATGCCGGAACGCACTGCCGGCGCGGCAAGAATGCACACCGTGATGCCCACCCGGATCCGCATCCTGCTCGTGGCCTGCACGGTGGCCGCGGTCGCCATCTTCGTCGGCGCGTATTGGGCCAACCATGATCCGTCGGCCAACAGCTCGTGCAGCCAACCGGCCGCGATCGATCTGCTCTACCCGAACTGCAACACCTTGGCTTTCCAACAGGCGCAGGTCGGCATCGACATGGCTCCCGGCTACGTCGTCGACCTCGTCGTGAACGGCTTGGCGATCCCGCTCGACCAGATCGAGAACCGGGCCGGGTCGAACGTCATCGAGACGAGGCTGGTGCCCGACCTGTTCCTCTTCACCCCCGGGCCGGGCAAGGTGATCGAGCGCCTGAAGCCCGAGAACAACTGCGCGACGGTGACGTACCACAAGGTCAGCGAGAACGAATCGACCGCCACGCGGTTCACGTGGTGCTGGCGGGTGAGCTGAAAACCCTGTGCAGTCAGGCCAATGCGGCGAGGCGCCGCAACTCGGCCATGGCTGGATCGGGGTGCTCGACGAGGATGCCGTGCATGCCGAGCGCGCGTGCCGCGGCCACGTTCGGCTCGAAGTCGTCGAGGAACACACTGCGCGAGGTGTCGGTGACCCCGAGCCGCGCGAGCGCCAACTCGTAGATCGCGGGATTGGGTTTGCGCATACCCACCGCGCTCGAGTCGACAACGTCGTCGAAGAGCTCGTCGACCGGAATGAGTGTGCGCCACGCGTCGGCGAACTCCTTTGCGTTGTTCGTGATGATGCAGTGCCGCAGGCCACCCGCGCGGAGCTCGCGCACGGTGTCGACCACGATCGAACGATCGATGTCGTCGCGCATCGCGCCGAAAAAGGCTCGTGGATCGAAGACGACATCGCGCGCCGCGGCCGCGAGGACCGCCGCGTCCATGGCCGCCTCGAGGGTGCCCTCGCCACGCTCGAGTCGATGCCACGGATG
>JANMVY010000126.1:0-2449 GCA_031393535.1 Actinomycetes bacterium
CGACTGAGTGAGTTGCTGCGCGAGATCGTCGCCGAGACGCTCGACCACATCGACGACGATCGACTGCAGATGGTCACCATCACCGCGGTCACCGTCGACCGCGAGCTCGAGCACGCGAAGATCTATTACACGTGCCTCGACGGTGATGACCGGGCGGTCGACGTGGTCGAGGCGTTCGCCGAGCAACGCGGCCGACTGCGCAAGGCGATCGGTGTCCAGGCGAAGGTGCGGCGCGTGCCCAACCTCACCTTCCTGCCTGACGAGGTTCTCCGCGGGGCGCAACGCATCGAAGCGATCATCGCCTCGATGCCACGTCTGCCCGATGACGCCGACGATGCGACCGATGGTGGCGACGCGACCGATGTCGCCTGAGCTTCACGGGTTCGCCGTGGTGGACAAAGCCGCCGGGTGGACCTCGCACGACGTTGTCGCGAAGGCGCGTGGCATTCTGCGCACTCGCAAGATCGGGCACGCGGGCACACTCGATCCCGACGCCACCGGTGTGCTCGTGCTTGGTGTCGGTCATGCGACACGGTTGTTGAAGTACTGCACAGCGATGGGCAAGGTCTACGTCGGCGAGATCGTCTTCGGCGTCGAGACCACCACGCTCGACGCGTCGGGCGAGGTGACCGCGCACCACGACATGAGCACCCTGACGCCCGCAACAGTGTGCGCGGCAGCCGAGTCGTTCGTCGGTGACATCGAGCAGATTCCTCCGATGGTCAGCGCGGTGAAGGTCGGCGGCAAGCGGCTGCACGAGTTGGCCCGGCAAGGCATCGAGATCGAACGTGCACCGCGGCAGGTGCACGTCGCGCGGTTCGAGGTCGAACCAATGGCGCCCGACGCGCAAGGCCACCCGGTGTATCGGGCCGAAGTGGCGTGTTCGTCTGGTACCTACATCCGAACACTCGCGGCCGATCTCGGGCGCGCGCTCGGTGGCGGCGCGCACCTTCGGGCGCTGCGTCGCACCTCGGTCGGTGGGTTCAGTGCCGAGAACGCAGTCGGCATCGACGCGTTGAGCAGCGACCATGTGATGTCGCCCGCGACCGGCCTGGCTCACTTCGGTATTTGCCGCGTAGACGACGAGCTCGCGGCCCTCGTGGCGAACGGCCGAGTGCTGCCGCGCGAGCGGCTCGGAGTCGACGGCGATGGGCCATGGCCGCTGTGCGACAGCGCCGGGCGCTTGCTCGCCGTGTACGAATCGCACCGTGACGGGACCGTCAAACCGTCCGTGGTTTTCCCCCCGACCCTTCCGGCCGATGCGGCCACCATGGATCACGGCCATGCGACGAAGCAGCGCGGGGACGCAGGGGTAGGGTCGTAACCATGCAGGTGCTGCGTGATCGGGTCGACCGGCTCCCGGCCGGTTCGGCGACCGCGCTCAGCATCGGTGTCTTCGACGGGGTACATCTCGGGCACCAGCACGTGCTTCGCCAGCTGCGCCACGAAGCCGATCGCCTCGGGGTGTCGACCGCGGTGGTCACGTTCGACACGCATCCCGCGCTCGTCCTGCGCCCTGAGAGCGCGCCACGACTGCTCACGACGCTGCCTCAAAAGCTCGAGCTGCTCGCGGCCAACGGGGTCGATGTCGCCTACGTCGTGCACTTCGACCGGGAGCGTGCCGCCACGACCGCTGAGGAGTTTGTCCGTGACGTGTTCGTCGACGCACTCCGCGCGCGGGCCATCGTCGTCGGTGAAGATTTTCACTTCGGCAAGGATCGCGGCGGCAACGTGGAGCGTCTGCGCGAGTTGGGCGACGCCGCCGGATTCGTGGTGCGCGGGCTCGCGCTCATTCGTCACGCGCCGGGCGCGCCCGAGCCGGTCACGTCGACCGCCGTACGACGGGCGCTCGCCGGCGGCGACGTCGCCGTTGCTGCAGCGATGCTCGGGCGACCCTACGAGCTGCGCGGCACAGTGGTACCCGGTGACGGTCGTGGGGCGCGCCTCGGCTTCCCCACGGCCAACCTCGACGTGCCCGCCTACGTGGCCTGGCCCGCTGACGCGGTGTATGCCGGGTGGTACGTACGACCCGACGGCGAACGTCACGGGTGCGCGATCAACATCGGGCGGCGTCCGACCTTCGTCGAACACGCGGCGCACTCGGTGATCGAAGCGCATCTCCTCGATGGCTTCGTCGATCTCCGCGGCGAGGACGCCCGCGTGTGCTTCGTCGATCTGATGCGCTCGGAGCAGCGGTTCCACAACGCCGACGCGCTCGCCGCACAGCTCGGGCGCGACGTCGCGCACGCTCGCGAGGTGCTCGCGCGCTGACCGGCGCGAAGAGCCTTGTCCGACGCTGTTTTGTCAGATTTTTCGGCGACGGTGGGCGTCAGCTGGGCCGGTAGTCGCCTTGTGCTTCGAGGATGAGCTCGTGTGCCCGCGCGCGGTCGCCCCACGAGCTCATCTCGGTGGACTTGCCCGGCTCGAGCGCCTTGTACACCTCGAAGAA
>JANMVY010000130.1:0-4891 GCA_031393535.1 Actinomycetes bacterium
CACCCACGGTATCGAACGTCCGTAGTCGAAACGGACGGTGAGATCCATGCGCATGCTCACGCTGCCCGACACGCCCTCGACCAGTCGCACCACGTGTGGGGCCTCACCGCGCACCGGCATGCAATCCACCACGCGCACGACGCCCTGCACCGTGCTGAACGTTGTCTCCAATACCATCGTGCCATCGCGATAGCGCCGCGAGGTCGCTCGCCCGCCGCTCGCAGGAGCGATTCGCCACTCGCCGTTCTCGGGTCGACCGAGCAGCGAAGCGAAACACGCACCGGAGTCGAACCGTGGCAGACACAGCCAATCGATCGAACCCTCGATGGAAACAAGCGCGGCGGTCTGGGTGTCGCCGATGAGGGCGTAATCCTCCAGTCTCATGACGGACCCTTGCCAATGCCCGACACCGCGCAGCGAACTCGGCCGCGTGCAGCGCTTCTCCATCGACGCGGGTGACCGTGTGACCTCATCCAACGTTCGTCGCGTGAGCCGAAGCAGCGGACGATCCGAACAACGTCTCCACAGATCAACATCGTCGCCGCCAGAGTACAGCGCGCCTCGGTCAGCCTCGCCGCCGCTCGTTCCATTGACACATGTCACCGATTGCAGAGGAGCCGCACACGGTGATGTTCCAACCGACACGCAGATCGTGAATCTCTGGACGCTTCGAACAGTGTCGCTCGCGGCGTCGTAGTTGAGGCGACCTCGCGGCGCCGGCGGGTTCGAGCGCGGTTCAGCGCGGTCGAAACGAGGTGCGGCTCAGCTCAGCTCAGCTCAGGATCGTCGGGTTAGTGCAGGCGCGAACTTGCTGGTTCCGAACCAGCCTGGAAAAGCTCGCAGCTCCTGTTTCAGACCGTGCAGCCTGACGCGGCCTGCCCGGATTGCCTCTGTCATCGCGAGCCGCCCGAAGTACACGGCGTACATGGTGGCAGCGTCGGTCTCCACGTGAATGTCCTCGTCGAAGCCGGGGTGCATAGGGCACAGCGATGGGGCTCCTGGATCCAGCACGAGCCAGCAGGTCAAACGGTGGGCACCGGTCAGATCGAACCTGATGACGACTCGTCGCTGCGGAAGCGCAGCGCGGTTGAGGTGCCTGCTCAGCCAAACCATGACGAGCAGTGGGTCGATCTCTTGCTCGGTGGGCTCGGGAAAGGCCCAGTGTGCGGCCCATTCGCCCACTGCGGCGACCACTGTGCCGAGCCCCTCCCCGGCTGGTGTCAGTCGGTACTCGCTCCCCCGAGCCGCCGGGCTTCGCGTAACCACCCCCGCGCGTTCTAGCTCCGTAAGTCGTTGCGTCAGCACGGACCTTGAAATACCCGGGAGCAGGCGTTGCAGCTGGTTGAAACGGTGGACCCCCGCGAGCATCTCGCGGAAGATCAGCAGATTCCAGCGGTCGCCGACAATCTCGGCGCCCTTGGCGATGGGACAGTACTGGTGGTAGGTCCGCACCGCGGCAGCATGGCACAGGCGCGCCTGGCCGATGGTTCGAAAATAGCATCATTGCCCCCTGCGTGAACGTGCGAGCATGTTGGACGATGGTGGCTCGGCGCAGTGGTCGTTCTGGGCCGCCGAGGAGGACAAGATGAGTTTCTCGGTCAAGGGTGACTATTTCGAGACGTGCAGCTGTGATCTGAGTTGCCCGTGCATTTGGCTTCGACCGGCGACACAGGACGCCTGCGATCTGATGCTCGCCTGGCACGTGACCCACGGACAGAAGGACGGCGTCGACCTGTCGGGCCTGAACGCGGTGATGGCCGTACGCACGCCCAAGCAGATGACCGACGGAACCTGGAGGGTCGCGCTCTACCTCGACGATCGCGCAACGCCAGAACAGTCCGAAGCATTGGGCGCGGTGTTCTCGGGTGCAGCCGGGGGGCACCTCGCCGGCCTCGCCCCGCTGATCGGCGACGTCGCTGGTGTCGCGCCGGCGTCGATCTCCTTCGACCGTAGCGGCGGTTCACTCAAGGCAGCGGTCGGAGACTTGCTATCGATGGAGTCCGAGGAGATTGTCGGTATGGACGGGTCGCACCCTCCCGTCATCACGAATCCGCTGTTGGGCGCGGTCACACAACCGATCACCCAAGCAAGAGCGGGCGCCGTCCGCTACCACGACCACTGGGACGCGGAGTTCTCTGGAACCAACAGCTTCGTGACTGAATTCGCGTATGAAGGCTGAGGCCGGCGCCGAAGCGCATCCAACGCTCGGCGTCTCCCCGCTCGAACTCGCCCGCTGGTGGATCGGGATCTGTCTGATCGCGGCCCTGGCTTGGGTCGTCACGATCACCTGGGCGGGCCCGATGGGCGTCGGTCCCGGCACGATGGGCCAGTCGCTGCCAGCGTTCCTGCTCATCTGGGTCGTGATGATGGCCGCGATGATGTTCCCGTCGGTGGCCCCGATGGCTGTTGTCTGGATTCGCTCGGCGACGGCCCGACCGGCGACGCGGGATCGCGTCGTCGGCATCGCATCATTCCTGGTCGGCTACCTCCTTGCCTGGACGGCCTTCGGTGCGTCCGTGTATGTCGTGCTTCTTGGCGCGGCGAGACTCGTCGCCGACGCTCCCTATGCCGCTCGATGGGCCGGGGCGGCGATCTTCGGGGCGGCCGGCGTCTACCAGCTGACGCCGGCGAAGGGAGCGTGCCTGCGGCATTGCCGGTCGCCCGTGGGTTCCCTCTTCCATTACGCGAGTTACAGGGCCCGTGCACGCGATCTCCGCGTGGGGTTCCACCATGGGCTGTATTGCGTCGGTTGCTGCTGGGGACTCATGATCGTGCTGATCGCTGTCGGCGCGATGAACGTCGCGGTCATGGTTGCACTTGCCGGCGTGATCTTCATCGAGAAGGTCTGGGCGCACGGAGGCGCGTTCTCGCGTGCGATCGGCGTGTCCCTGCTCGTCATAGCGGCACTCGTGCCGCTCACGCCGTGGCTACTGCCCGGTCTCGTCGCCGTGCCGATGTGAGCGACATGCGTGGAATGTATGACGTGGTTGTTGTTGGCGCTGGTTCCGCCGGTGCTGTCCTGGCGGCCCGATTATCCGAGGATCCGAACACGTCGGTGCTCTTGCTCGAAGCCGGACTCGATCAGCGGGCGCTCGATACGCCCGTTGGGTTGCGCGCCGCCAACTTCTTCAGGGCGGTGATGGAGCCGGGTCGCATCTGGCCGAACCTGCGCGCAACACGCACCGCCGGTCAGCCCGAAGAGCTCTACGTGCGTGGCCGCGGCGCCGGTGGCTCGTCCTCGGTCAACGCGATGGGTGCTCTTCGCGGCACCGTCGACGACTACCAGCGTTGGGCGCACCAGCTCGGCTGCCCTGGCTGGGGATGGCCAGAAATGCTCGACTCGTTCCTGAAAATAGAAGACGACCTCGAATACGGCGACAACACCAGTCACGGCATAGGCGGCCCGATTCCGTTATCGCGCGTGCCAGTCGACGATCTGCCACCCCTTGACACGGCGTTGCGGGAAGCGATGGTTCAGCTCGGCTATCCGCTCTGCGATGACTACCACGCTCCCGGCGCCACTGGCGTTAGCCGCGTAGCGCTGACCATGCGCAACGGACAGCGCGTCTCGGCCAGCGACGGGTACCTGGAACCGGCACGGGAGCGAGCGAATCTCGACGTGCGGGGTGGCGTGCTGGTCGACCGAGTGCTCTTCGATGGGCGGCGGGCGACCGGCGTGCGCTCTGCCACCGGCGAGGAGATCGCGGCCCGCGAGGTGATCGTGAGCGCCGGAGCGATCCACTCGCCCGCAATCCTGTTGCGATCCGGTGTCGGGCTCGGTGACGGCCTGCGTGTCGGTGCGAACCTGAAGGACCACGCGGCGACTCCGGGCTTCGAGATCGCGTTGAAGCCAGCGGGACGGATGCGCTCACCGAACGCGCCGGTGTTCACTTCGATGCTGCGCTACACGTCGGGCCTCGATGAGGCGGGACCAAACGACATGCAGATCCTCTGGTTCGGCGCTGTCGGCCCGACCGACGAAGCGCTCGAGGGGGGTCGGCTGATGGGTGCAGTCATGCGAGTCTTTTCCCACGGCGAGGTCCGGCTGAGATCTGACGACCCGTTCGTCGACCCTGTCGTCGAGTTCCGCATGCTGTCTGACGGCCGCGATCGCACCCGGTTGCGAGATTGCGTACGGCGAATGATCGACATCGCGCGCCATCCATCCGTCGGGTCGATCAGCAGCGGCGTGCTGGCCCTCACAACACCGATCGACGAGCTGGACTCCGACGACGCGATCGACTCGTGGCTGACCACGAACGTGAACGACTACGTCCATGCTGCCGGGACCTGCCGCATGGGAACGCTCGACGACCCGGACGCGGTAGTCGACACGGACTGCCGGGTCATCGGCTACGAACACGTACGCGTGTGTGACGCGTCGGTCCTGCCCGACCTACCCAAGGCGAACACGCACCTCACAACAGTCGCGATCGCCGAACGGCTGATCGCGAAAATGCGTTCGTGACGAGCGCCACCCCGGGTGAGCATCGTTTCCTTGACACACAGGCCGCTCACAACGGGGCTCGCTACGGAGAAGCGTCTGGTCCATCTCGACAACCTTGTCGACTACCGGAACGGCCCTGAGGATCTACTTCGCCGGTCCGCTCTTCACGCCGTACGAGCGCTCGTTCATCGACGAGTGCGCCGCCGCGCTTCGCGCCGACGGCTTCGAGGTCTTCGTTCCGCACGAGCACGAGCTCGCGACGGGCGTCGATGTCACTGCGGCGTGGATCTTCGCGAATGACCGACCGGGGATCGAGCGCGCCGACGCGATGCTCGCGATCCTCGACGGCCCGAGGTAATGGCCGGGTGGCCTTGGAGCTGCTTGCTGACCGGCTCGCCACGCGGGTGCACGTAGAGCACCGGAAGACCGCCAGCGACGGCCCAT